>NZ_JAVGCZ010000078.1:0-12859 GCF_052928425.1 Glutamicibacter sp. BSL13 | reverse complement strand
GCGCCGCGTTCCTTGCGGTGCCCGCGTCCTTCACGTCGCCCGTCTTCTTCACGCCCGCCGTTTTCTTGGTGTCGCGTCCCCGCGGCGCGCGTCCGGCGCCGGCCTCCAGGGCACTCGAACCGCCCTCCACTGCGGCGGCCTCGGCCACCGGTTCCCGCCCGGGCAGGTAGATGGTGTCCTGGTGCTCCGAGCGCAGCCGGCCCAGCGAGTACGCCAGCCCGATCACCCCGCCGATCACCAGCAGGATCGCCAGCAGCTGGTGGATGCGCAGGTCCAGCGGGCCCAGGCTGATCACCTCGGCCGGGTCGATGCGGAACGATTCCATGATCGTGCGCCCGATGCCGTACCAGATGACGTAGCAGGCGAACATCGCCCCGCGGCGCAGCTTGTACTTGCGGTCCAGCGCCAGCAAGAGGATCACCCCGGCCACGTTCCACAGCGACTCGTAGAGGAACGTGGGGTGAAAGAGCGTGTCGGCCGGCAGCCCGGCCGGGAAGTTGTAGCTGTCCGGGTCGATCTCCAAGCCCCAGGGCAGGGTGGTGGGTGAACCGAACAGCTCCTGGTTGAACCAGTTGCCCCAGCGTCCGGCGGCCTGCGCCAGCAGCACGCCCGGGGCGGCCGCGTCGGCGAACGCCGAAAGCCGGATCCCGATGCGCCGGCAGCCGATCCACGCGCCGACCGCGCCCAGCGCCACCGCGCCCATGATGCCCAGCCCGCCCAGCCACAGCTGCGGGATCTCGGCCAGGTGCGCCGGGCCGCCGCCCAGCCCGAAGTAGTACATCGGGTCGGTGATCAGCACGTGGTAGAGCCGCCCGCCGACGATGCCGAACGGGATCGCCCAGATCGCGATGTCCCACAGCGTGTCGCTGGTGCCGCCGCGGGCGCGCAGCCGGCGGCCGGTGAGCCACAGGGCCAGCACGATGCCGAGCAGGATGCACAGCGCGTAGGCGTGGATGGTCAGCGGCCCCAGCGTGAAGCGGGACCATTCAATGGGCGGGGAGGGGATCGCGGCGCTGATCATGCGCTGGCTCTCCCGCTCAGCTCGGCGGCCAGCGCCCCAACCGCCTCCACCCCGCCGTCACGCAGCGCCGCGACCAGGGCGGTGCCCACGATCACCCCGTCCGCGTACGCGCCGATCTGCTGGACGTGCTCCCGCTTGGAGACCCCCAGCCCGACGCAGGCGTTTTCCGCCCCGGCCGCGTGCGCGGCGGCGACCACGTCCTGGGCGGCGGCGGAAACCTCGCTGCGCGCCCCGGTCACCCCCATCACCGAGACGCAGTACACGAACCCGCTGGAGGCCTGCACGGTCATCTTCACCCGGGCCTGGGAGGAGCTGGGCGCAATCAGGAAGACTCGCTCCAGGTCGTACTTTTCACT
This sequence comes from Glutamicibacter sp. BSL13, assembly GCF_052928425.1. Classification (NCBI taxonomy): domain Bacteria; kingdom Bacillati; phylum Actinomycetota; class Actinomycetes; order Micrococcales; family Micrococcaceae; genus Glutamicibacter; species Glutamicibacter sp. BSL13. The sequence continues at coordinate 11,482 of NZ_JAVGCZ010000078.1, read as the reverse complement.
GGCGGCCACCCATTCCCCGGCCTCGTCGGGCACCAGGTCCGGGGTGATCAGCCCGGACCCGCCGGCCTCGGCAAAGCGGCGGGCGAACTCCTCCACGCCCATGCGCAGCACCGGGTTCCAGTAGGTCATCACCATCACCGCGGCGTCGCAGCGGGCGGTGATCCCGGCGATGATCTCAAAAATCTGGGACACCCTGAAGCCGTTGCCCAGCGCCTGGGTGGTGGCCTGCTGGATCACTTCCCCGTCCATCACCGGGTCCGAGTACGGGATCCCGATCTCGATGATGTCCACCCCGTTGTTGGCGACCGCCACGGCCGCGTCAATGGTGGTGGCCACGTCGGGGAACCCGGCGGGCAGGTAGGCGATCAGCGCCGGGCGGCCCTCGGCCTTCGCGGCGGCGATCTTCTGGGCACTTCTCACCCGGGTCATCTATTTCCCCTCCCCGGCCGCGTCGGCCGCATCAAGTAATCCAAACCATTCGGCGGCGGTGGACACGTCCTTGTCACCGCGCCCGGAGAGGCTGACCACGATCACCACGTCCTGCGGGTCGCGGCCCTCGGCGATCTTGCTCTGGGCGACCTTGATGGTCCCGGCCAGCGCGTGCGAGGACTCGATCGCCGGCAGGATCCCCTCGGTGCGGCACAGCAGGCGGAACGCGTCCATCGCCTCGGTGTCGGTGATCGGCTCGTAGCTGACCCGACCGATGTCGGCCAGGTGCGCGTGCTCCGGGCCCACGCCCGGGTAGTCCAGCCCGGCGGAGATCGAGTGCGATTCGATGGTCTGCCCGTCGTCGTCCTGCATCAGGTAGCTCTTGGCCCCGTGCAGCACCCCGGGCTTGCCCAGGGTGATCGTCGCGGCGTGGCGGTCGGTGTCCACCCCGTCCCCGCCGGCCTCAAAACCGTAGAGCTCCACCTCGGCGTCGTCCAGGAAGCCGTGGAAGATGCCGATCGCGTTGGAGCCCCCGCCGATGCAGGCGGTCACCGCGTCGGGCAGGCGTCCGGCCTGGGCCAGGATCTGCTCGCGCGCCTCCTCGCCGATGACCTCGTGGAAGTAGCGCACCATGGCCGGGAACGGGTGCCCGCCGGCGGCGGTGCCCAGCAGGTAGTGGGTGTTCTCCACGTTCGCCACCCAGTCGCGCAGCGCCTCGTTGATGGCGTCCTTCAGGGTCTGGCTGCCCACGGTCACCGGGATCACGGTGGCGCCCAGCAGCTCCATGCGCGCCACATTCAGTGCCTGGCGGCGGGTGTCCTCCGCGCCCATGTAGACCACGCACTCCATGCCCATCAGGGCGGCGGCGGTGGCGGAGGCGACCCCGTGCTGGCCGGCGCCGGTTTCGGCGATGATCCGGGTCTTGCCCATCCGCTTGGCCAGCAGCGCCTGGCCGAGCACGTTGTTGATCTTGTGGCTGCCGGTGTGGTTCAGGTCCTCGCGCTTGAGGAAGATCCGCGCCCCGCCGCAGGCCTTGTGCCCGAAGCGCTTGGCCTCGGTGAGCAGCGAGGGGCGCCCGGAGTAGTTCTTGTTCAGGTCCTTGACCTCTGCGATGAACGCCGGATCGTGCTTGGCCTGCTCGAAGGTGGCGGCCAGCTCATCCATGGCGGCCATGAGGGACTCGGGCATCCATCGCCCGCCGTAGGCCCCGAAGTATGGTCCGCTGGCGTGCTTCAACGAGCCGTCGGAAGTGCTCATTGTTCCCTCTTTTCCCTCGCAATGTTGGCAGGTGCCCCCGCGGCGCTTCTCGCCGGGCGGGGGCACCACCGTGGATCGTTCGGATCGTGCGGCATGCGCCGCTGGCCGTCAACTGTTGATTCTCTTTAACTGTGGCCGTTCACCGGCGGTTTGCGTAGTTTGTTGCGTCAGTTGTCCTGGCCGCGTGCGGGCTTCGCCGCGGTGCCGACCCGGATGAATTCGGCGACCGTTTCCCGCGGGGCGGCGTGCTTCACCAGTGCCTCGCCGACCAGGATCGCATCGGCGCCCGCGGCCGCGTACTGTGCGACCTGCTCGATGGATTCCACACCGGATTCGGCGATCACCACGGCCTCGCGCGGCAGCAGCGGGGCCAGCCTGGCGAAGGTGGCAGGATCCACGTCCAGGGTCTTCAGGTTGCGCACGTTCACCCCGATGATCTTCGCACCGGCGGCGACCGCGCGCTGGATCTCCTCGGCGGTGTGGGTTTCGACCAGGGCGTGCATGCCCAGCTGTTCGGTCAGCGCCAGGAAGCGGCGCAGTGTCGCGTCGTCCAGGGCGGCGACGATCAGCAGCACCAGGTCGGCCCCGTGGGCGCGGGCCTCGTAGATCTGGTACTCGTCGACCGTGAAGTCCTTGCGCAGCACCGGGATGTCCACGGCCTGGCGCACCGCGTCCAGGTCCTGCAGCGAACCGTTGAAGCGGCGCTGCTCGGTGAGCACGGAAATCACCGAGGCACCGCCGGCGGCGTATTCGGCGGCCAGGGTGGCTGGCTCCGGGATCTCGGCCAGCGCCCCCTTGGACGGGGAGCGGCGCTTGACCTCGCTGATCACCCGCAAGGTGGTGTCCCGGGCGGACTGGTCGGTGTTTCCGCCCAGCGCAGCATAGGCGTCGCGGGCCGGGGCGGCGGCGTGGGCGGCGCCGATCATCGCCTCAAGGCCGGTACGTGCACGTCGGGCGTCCAGGTCTTCCCGGACGCCCGCAATGATTTCGTCGAGAACGCTCAACTTAGTGGTGTGCTCCGCTGCGCGAGCCGCCCACGCCGTAGCCGGCCTTGCGCATGATCCAGCCGACCACCAGACCCAGCAGGATCACGCCGCAGCTGATGTACACCAGCAGGTGGGCGTGGTTGGCGAAGGCGATTCCGCCCACGATGGCACCGACCATCATGATGATGACAGCCGTCCAGGCTGCGATCGAGTTACCGTGTCCAACCTCTTCGGCAAAGATCGGGTCGATCTCGGTCTTCTGCGACATAACGGAACGTCTCCTTGGTTTTCTACCCATGTCCGCGCGGTGGCCCGGGCGGATCCTTAAGCTTCCTGCTCTATTCTGCCACCAGTTCACACCGATGACACATTTGGGGGCAATCGTGTTGCCCACCGCCGCGGCCCACCGCCGCGGCGCGCGAATCAGCGCCCGGACTCGGTGGGATCATCCCCCGCCGAGAGCTGCTCCCAGTCCGAGATGCGGTCGTTGCGCGGGGATTCGCCGGTGGGTTGCGCCTCGGAGCGCACCCGGTCGTACTTGGTGGTCTTGGACCAGTGGCCGGCGGCCAGCAGCACGCAGATGCCCTGCAGCACGATCAGCGCCCCGGCCACCGCAACCACCATCGGCCACGCGCTGACCTGGTAGTCGGCGACGATGTCCTTCAGCCCGGTCGCCTCGGCCACGGCCCCGGCGGCCGCGCCCTGCGGGTTCAGTGCGCCGTTCAGCCCGGCGCTGATCACCCCGGCCCCGGCCAGCACGGAGATCGCGCCGATGATGTAGCGCACCACCTTCCCGCCGATCAGCAGCGCCAGCGCCGCGGCCAGCACCACCACGCACAGCGCGGTGACCGCCGGGGCGGCCTGGGAGCCGTCGACCACGATCTGCGGCACCTGGACGGTGGTGGCCTGGACGTCGACCAGCACCCAGGTGCGGGTGGCGGCCCACAGGCCCAGCCCGGCGGCGACCACCCCGAACAGTGCCACGTTCCTCAGGCTCAGCATCTTGCGCATCATGCACCTTCCGTCACGTCGGTGGCCTGGCGCAGGCTCTGCGCGGCCCAGACCGCGCGCAGCGGTGCGGCGGCCTTGTTGATGGTTTCCAGGGCCTCGTCGGCCAGCTTCGAATCGTTGACAATCCCACCGCCGGCCTGCACATAGGCCCGCCCGTCCTTCAGCAGCGCCGAACGGATGGTGATGGCCATGTCCATGTCCCCGGCGAAGTCCAAGTAGCCAACCACTCCCCCATACACCCCGCGGCGGTAGGGCTCGTACTCATCCAGCAGCTGCAGGGCGCGGGGCTTGGGCGCCCCGGAGAGCGTGCCGGCCGGGAACGTCGCGGCCAGCACGTCGTACGCTTCGATTCCCTCACGCACCTTGCCCACCACGTTGGAGACCAGGTGCATGATGTGGCTGAAGCGCTCCACCTCCATGAACTGGGTGACCTCCACCGTGCCGGCCTGGCAGACCTTGGACAGGTCGTTGCGGGAGAGGTCGACCAGCATCAGGTGCTCGGCGCGTTCCTTCTCATCGGCCAGGAGCGACTTCTCATGCAGCTGGTCCTCCTCGTAGTTCGCACCGCGTGGGCGGGAGCCGGCGATCGGGTGGGTGACCACGTGCCCGTCGTTCACGGTCACCAGCGCCTCCGGGGAGGAGCCGACAACCTGGAAGGGCTGGCCGTCCTCGTCGACGAAGTTGTACAGGTACATGTAGGGGCTCGGGTTGGTGGCGCGCAGCACCCGGTAGATGTCCAGTGCGCTGGCCTGGGTTTCCAGCTCGAACCGGCGCGAGACCACGATCTGGAACACCTCACCATCCACGATCGCCTGCTTCGATTCGCGGATTGCCTGCAGGTACTGCTGCTCGTCCCAGGAGTGGGTGACCGCCTCCATCAGCTCCTCACGCGGCACGTCGGTGCCCTGCAGCACCGCCCCGCCGGTGGGCAGGTGCCCGTCCAGCTGCTCCAGCATCCGGTGCAGGCGCTGGACCGCGTCATCGTAGGCCTGCTCCGCACGTTCGGCCCGCCCGTCGAAGTTGATGGCGTTGGCGATCAGCGTGACCGTGCCCTCCGCGGCGTCGTGCACGGCCAGGTCGCCGACCAGGTTCATGCTCAGCTCCGGCAGCTTCAGGTCATCGGCCGGCGGGTTGGGCAGCTTTTCCCAATGCCGCACGCACTCCCAGCCGATGAAGCCGACCATGCCGCCGGTCAGCGGGGGCAGGCCCGGCATCGGTTCGGTGCGCAGGGCCCGCACGGTGTCGCGCAGCACCTCAACCCCGACGCCGGTGGTGGGCAGCCCGGCCGGGGCCTGGCCCTGCCAGTACGCCTGCCCGTCGCTGCGCGTGGAGAGCGTGGCCGGGGAGTTGACCCCGATGAAGGAGTACCGCGACCAGACCCCACCGGCTGCCGCCGACTCCATCAGGAAGGTGCCGGCCCGTCCCCCGGCCAACTGCCGGTAGAGACCGATCGGGGTCAGTGAGTCGGCCAGGATCCGCACCGAGACGGGGATGACCCGCCGCGTGGAGGCCATCGCCAGGAACTGCTGGCGGGTCGGGGAAATGCTACCTAGGGTTTTCATCAGCTTCTTTTCAACAGCTACTTGCCAACAACTACTTTTCAACCGCTTGGGGCGCCGCGGGATCTCCCGCGGCCCGCGGGAACCGTCCCTGCCGCCTTCGGCCGGGGTGCTTAGGCCGGGCGGTGGCCGACCTGCGCCGGCAGCTGCCGGTCGGTGAAGCACGTCGGGGCCCCGGTGTGGCAGGCCGCCCCCACCTGGTCCACCTGCACCAGCAGGGCGTCCCCGTCGCAATCCAGCGCCACGGACTTGACGTACTGGGCATGGCCGGAGGTGTCCCCCTTGCGCCAGTACTCCTGGCGTGAACGGGAGAAGAACGTGACCCGCCCGGTGCTCAGGGTGCGGCGCAGGGCCTCGTCGTCCATCCAACCCAGCATCAGCACTTGGAGGGTGTCGGCCTGCTGGACGATCGCGGCCACCAGGCCGTTGGGATCGCGCTTGAGGCGGGCAGCGATCTGGGGGTCGAGCTGCGCCGCATCCGAATGGGATTCGGCGCTGGAATTAGTAGTAGACATCCCCTCAAGCATACTTGCTGGGCCTGTGCGTCCCCACCGTGTGACAAGACTCAATGCCCCTAGTTCGGGGCATTGCCTCGCAACATGTCTTTATAGATGCTCAAGGTGCCGCACTCCATGCTAGGTTCAGAGGTAATGCACCTGGTACATGCTTCTCGACTCGCCCTGGCCGAGGCCCTGTTGGCAGCTGGCCCCTCGGCTGATACGTTGTGCGCGGGCTGGGAAACCCGCCACCTTGCCGCGCACCTGGTTCTGCGCGAAAATTCGCCGCTGGGCGCCGGGGCGGTTCTCAAGCCGCTTTCCGGGAAGCTCGACGCGAAGATTAAAAAGCTAGCCGACGAGGCCCAGCGCCCCGAAAGCTATGCCGGGCTGGTGCGACGTTTTCGCACCGGGCCGAGCAAGTACTCCCCGTTCTCCATCGAGCGGGTCAGCACCGCCGCGAACATGTCCGAGTTCTTCATCCACACCGAAGACGTGCGCCGGGCACGGACCCAGTGGGCTCCGCGCATCCTCGATCGAGGCTACACCGAAATGCTCTGGAATGACCTCACCCGCCGCGCCCGCATGTACTACCGCCACTGCCCCGTCGGCGTCATCCTGGCCCGGCCGGACGGCAAACGCCATGTGGCCAAGAAGGCGGCCAACCCGGTGACGATCACCGGCCCCGTCACGGAGCTGATCATGCACGCTTCCGGTCGAATCGACAGCGCGCTTGTTACCTTTGAGGGCAGCGACGAATCGATCAAGGCGCTGAAGAAGACGAAGCTGGGCTTCTAGTCTCCCCTGGTTTCAGTGCCGCGCGCTGATGCCGGTTGCATTCGATGGCGTTTGCTGTCTTAGCGGCAGCAGTAGTTTTCCCCAGTTATTGCCGCGCCCTCCCAAAGCTGACCGTTCCGGTCTAGGATGTCGAACAATCGTGACGGCATTCGAAGGCAACGGAGGTTCGAAATGTCTTGCCGATCCCGCGCACTTGCGCTATTCGCCGTTCCCCTAGCATTCTCGTTCGCGCTTACCTCCTGCCAAGACGGCAACGACCCCGCAGCAACAACTCCACCGTCGGAGTCACCAGCCACCTCTTCGCCCACAGCCTCACCGTCGCCGACAAAATCACAGCCACCGAAGCCAGTGCCAGCAAGCGCCGAAGGACCGGCGAAAAACATTCCGGTACCCGAGATGCCCGATGCAGCCAAACAAAATTCCAAGAATGGTGCCATTAGCTTCGCCGAACACTATTTCGAAGTTGTGAACTACAGCATCGCGACGACGACAACAGATGAGCTAAAAAAACTGACCAGCCGCCAATGTAAGTTGTGTGCTGAGCAACTGATTGATCCCATAGATGCTGCGGTCGACATCAAAGCCTGGCAAGTTGGAGGCGAATATGACTACGATTTTGTCGATCTTTTGGAGCCCGTGGATAACAAAGCTGTCGCAATTTTCAATTTCGACGCAGCAGCTCAGAAGCTCTACCGAGAGCCCCACAAGGTACTCAAAACTTGGGAACGCGTCAATCATCAAGTCGTATCATTTGAACTTAAATTCACCAAGGACTGGGAAGTGACGAAAATTGTCATACCTAAAAATTAGCGTCCTGTTGTCCGTCGTATTTCTCGGAGGAGCTGTTCTCCCCTGCCTAGACGTCCGCGCGGCAACAGCAGCGTCGTGCAACGATGTTGGAGGTCGAATGGGAGATAGAGACGCAAAAGTCGAATCTGATGACTGTCCGGGTGGAAAGCTGAGAGAAAGTTACTACAAAGAGCTAAACACTCTCTTACTGAAGGAACAGGCACCAAAATATCGGGTCGAACACTCCGAAACTTGCGGAAAGAGCGTAGAAACAACTGATAGCTGCAACGTAAACTCCGATCGAGACCGATGCGGAGACGGCAGCTTTCCCTACATAGAATCCTTTATTCGTCTTTCGGGGCCGGAGGCCGGAGAGGTTTTCGTGCAGCGCCTTCGGTGCCCAGAAGATGCGGAAGTCGGGATACCAGATAGTGAAAGAATCCAGGAAATTCAAGTGACTCCCGCACAGTTCAGAAGCTTTCCCATCAAAGGATCCCTAGTAAACAGTAACCCTAAACAGTTTTCTCTTCGGAATGGGCATGTGCACTTATGGGCCTCCAGCGAAACTCAAACTTTCACAACTCGAATCGCGGAGACAGACGTCGAGATACGTGCGATACCGATTGCTTGGCGATGGGACTATGGCGACGGTTCTTCACGTAGTCTAAACCAACCGGGGAACCCTATGCCGAGTCATACGCTTCACGACAAAACACCGACCAGCCATTCCTACCTGGAAACCGGTCTCTTCAACGTCAATCTCACGACCCTCTATCGGGGCGAGTTCAGAGTGTCGGGCGGGTCGTGGCAAACAATCCCCGGTCAGGCGGCGGTCCCAAGCGAAGCAGTTCCGATCGATGTATGGAGGACCGAGAAAGAACTCATCGCTGGCGAGGGAGAATAAGCCGGAAACAACAAGGTCCCCCTTCCAAGACGTATTAAGTCTCCGGACTGAGGACCTTGCGAGGGTTCGACGCAACTAGCGGACGGGGTATCCCGCTTCGCGAATTCTGTCTTTGACCTTGGCGATCATGTCGTTCGGTCCGAAGTGGAAGATCGATGCAGCCAGGACCGCGTCTGCACCCGCTTCAATGGCAGGTGGGAAGTCCTCAGGCTTTCCTGCTCCCCCGGACGCGATCAGCGGCACCTTGATCTCCGCACGGACAGCGCGAATCATCTCCAGATCAAAACCATCCTGGGTGCCATCGGCATCAATGGAGTTCAGCAGGATCTCCCCGACACCACGTTCAGCAGCTTCCTTGGCCCACGCAACTGCGCACGTTCCCGTACCGGTGCGTCCACCATGGGTGGTGACCTCGAATCCGGAAGCGATGTCCGGGTTATCGGTCCGCCGTGCATCCAGAGACAGAACTAGAACCTGCGACCCGAAACGGTCAGTGATTTCGTTGATCACCTCGGGACGGGCGACAGCTGCGGTGTTGATCGAGGCCTTGTCCGCACCCGCACGCAACAGACGATCGACATCCTGTGCTGTACGCACTCCGCCACCGACGGTCAGCGGAATGAAAACTTCGTCAGCGGTGCGGCGAACTACATCGTAGGTGGTTTCCCGATCCGAGCTGGAGGCGGTGACGTCGAGGAAGGTGATTTCGTCTGCCCCGGCCTCGTTGTAGCGGCGAGCCAGCTCCACCGGGTCACCGGCGTCACGCAGCCCTTCGAAATTGATGCCCTTCACGACGCGTCCAGCATCGACATCCAGGCAGGGAATGACGCGGATAGCCACAGTCATTTTCTTCTCCTTGGTTGGTGCCGAACTAGATGCGGCAGGCGTGGATCTGGCTGACGAGGATGGCGCGGGCGCCCAACTCGTAGAGCTCATCCATGATGTTGTTGGTTTGCGACTTTTGCACCATCGCACGCACCGCGCACCAGTCCGAGTCCTGCAGTGGGGACACGGTCGGTGATTCCAGACCCGGGGTCAACGCGGCGGCCTGCTCGACTTGTTCAACGCGCACGTCGTAGTCAAGCATCACGTATTGGCGGGCCACCAGCACGCCGGACAGGCGGCGGATCAGCACTTCCAGACCGGAGGGCTTGTGATCCGTGCGGCCCAGCAGGACCGCCTCGGAGGCCAGCAGCGGGGGCCCGAAGATCTCCATGCCGGCGGCCTTGATGGTGTTTCCGGTTTCGACGACGTCGGCAATGGCATCGGCCACGCCCAGGCGAACCGAGGATTCCACGGCTCCGTCCAGGCGGACCACCGAGGCGTTGATTCCGGTTTCCTTCAGGTAGTGATCCAGCAATACGTCGTAGCTGGTGGCGATGCGCTTGCCATCCAGCTCATCCACGGAGCTGAAGGTGCCAACCGGGGCGGCGAAGCGGAACGCGGACTTGCCGATGCCCAGCGGCAGCAGCTCCTCCACCGCATCGTCCACGTCGGCGTCACGGTACAGGTCGCGGCCGGTGATGCCGACGTCCAGGATGCCGCGCCCAACGTACACGGCGATGTCGCGCGGGCGCAGGTAGAAGAATTCGACGTTGTTGTCCGGGTCGATGATGACCAGTTCGCGGTTGTCGCGGCGCTGCAGGTAGCCGGCTTCCTTGAACATGGTGGAGGCGATGTCTGACAGAGCACCCTTGTTGGGCAGTGCTACGCGAAGCATGTGGTTCTCTTTTCTGCTGTGGCGCACGGCAGGATGCTCACCTGCGGCGCCAAGGGATGATGGCTTGCCGGTGTCTATGCCGTCGGGCAGGGTGGGTTCGGGCTGGCGAACCCACCGCGCGACGGCTACAAATGCTTGTAGATATCGGCCAGGTCCAGTCCCTTGGCGATCATCATCACCTGGACGTGGTAGAGAAGCTGCGAGATTTCCTCGGCTGCCGCCTCGTCACTTTCGTATTCGGCGGCCATCCACACTTCGGCGGCCTCCTCGACGATTTTCTTGCCGATTCCGTGGACTCCGGAATCCAGTTCTGTGACGGTACGAGAGCCTTCAGGTCGGGTTTGGGCCTTGAGCGAGAGTTCGCTGAAGAGCTCGTCAAATGTTTTCACGTGTCTTAGCCTAGCGTTTTTGGGTACGCCGGTTCATCACGGCGTACCCATTGTGACGAAGCGGTAACCGGTTCAGCGCAGGGCTGCGGCGGTCATGACCGCGGCCGAGAACGCCTCGTGCCCCTTGTCCTCCGAGGATCCTTCCAATCCCGCCCGGTCCAGTGCCTGCTGCTCATTGTCGCAGGTGAGCACGCCGAAGCCGATGGGGGTTCGGGTCTCCACGCTGACCTGGGTCAGACCCATGGTCGCCGCCTGGCAGACGTAGTCGAAGTGCGGGGTGCCGCCGCGGATCACCACGCCCAGGGCGATGACGGCATCGTACTTCTCGGCCAGGACCCGGGCGGCGACCGGCAGCTCGAAGGAACCCGGGACGCGCACCAGGTGTACGTCGGCGATGTTGGCTTCCTGCGCGGCGCGCTGGGCTCCGGCGATCAGCCCGTTCATCACGGTTTCGTGCCAGCTGGCCGCGACGATGGCGACCTTCAGGTTCGGGGTGTCCAGCGCCTTGAGCTGCTCGCTGGTGTTGGTGGGGGCTCCGTGCTTGCTCATGATTTTCCTTCTCTGGTGGTTCGTTGCCGGGTGGCTGGCGACGGTGCGGCGCCCCGGCGTTGCTGTTTGCCGTCGGTGTGGGGCCGAGGGGCCCGGGCGCGCGTCAGGGCAGCTGCAGGTTGTGCCCGAAGCGCTGCTGCTTGGTGCGCAGGTAGCGTTCGTTCTCGGCGCGCGGGGCGACCAGGCTGGGGACCTGCTCACTGACCTCGATCCCGGCCTCGCGCAGCTTGGAGACCTTGTCCGGGTTGTTCGTCAGCAGCCGGACGCGATCGATGCCCAGGGTGCGCAGAATGGAGACGACCGCATAGTATTCGCGGGCATCCACCGGCAGGCCCAGGTGCTCGTTCGCGTCGGCGGTGTCCAGCCCGTGCTCCTGCAGCGAGTAGGCGCGCAGCTTGTTCAGCAGCCCGATGCCGCGGCCCTCGTGGCCGCGCACGTAGACCAGGTGCCCGCCCTCGGCGGCGATCTGCGCCAGGGCGGCGTCCAGCTGTTCGCCGCAGTCACAGCGGTAGGAGCCGAACACGTCCCCGGTCAGGCATTCGGAGTGGATCCGCACCAGCGGGGCCCGGCCCGCGGACCGGGCAGAGGTCGGAAGAG
>NZ_JAVGCZ010000077.1:0-13076 GCF_052928425.1 Glutamicibacter sp. BSL13 | reverse complement strand
CCACGATCAGGCACACGCCCGGTGCCGTGCGGCCCGCCGTTCCGGCGGCGGCCTTCCAGTCCCCCACGATGCGCCCCAGCGGCACGGTGGCCGCCTCGTGCAGCACCAAGACCAGGTGCCCGTCGGCGGTCCGGGCCGAGACCTCCTCGGCCAGCTGCCGCGTGGTGAGCATCGGGTGCAGCACCGGCTCATAGCTGCGCCGGGACTGCTTCTGGGCGCTGCGCACCTGGGAGCGCCACTTCTCCTGCGCCTTCTGCGCCTTGGCGGTGTTCCAGCGCACGATGGAGCGTTCGGCCTGCCAGGGACGCACCGCGCTGACGCCCAGCTCCACGCTGGCCTCCACCGCCTGCAGGTCCCGGTCCCCCTTGGCCAGCGCCTGGATCAGGGTGACCGGGTGCCCCGGCGGGGCTTCGTCCACGACCTCCAGGACGGTGACGTGCAGCGCCTGCCTGTCCCCGTCCTGCACCTCGACCACCAGCCGGCGGCCGTGGCCATCGAGCAGGTCCAGGTGCTCACCGGGCTTGACCCGCTTCACGTTTAGCGCGTGGTGCGCCTCGGAGCCCTGGATGGAGAGCCGGTCACCGGCGGCGACCTGGGCGGCCTGCTGCCGGTCGATGACGAAGCTGTGGTTGCTCATGGCCTAACGCTGGCCCAACTTGTCGCGCAGCCGGGCGAACATGCCCCCGGCGTGCTCCACCTGTCCGGCCGCCATTTCCTCCCCGCGCAGCTTGGCCAGCCGCTCGAGCAGGTCGCGCTGGGCGGCGTCGAGCTTCGTGGGGGTTTCCACGCTCAGGTGCACGATGATGTCCCCGCGCTTGCCCCCGCGCAGCCGCGGCACGCCCAACCCCGGCAGGGTCACGGTCTGCCCCTCCTGGGCCCCGGGCTCCACCTGGATCGACTGTTCGCCGTCGAAGGTCTCCAGCTTCAGCTCGCAGCCCAGGGCGGCGGCGGTCATCGGGATGCTCATCTTGGCGTGCAGGTCGTTGTTCGCCCGTTCGAAGATCTTGTGGCGGCGCACCTCGATCTCCACGAACAGGTCGCCGTTCGGTCCCCCGCCCGGCCCGGCCTCGCCCTGGTCGCGCAGCTGGATGCGGGTGCCGCTGGCCACCCCGGCGGGGATGTTCAGCTGCTTGGAAACCCGTTCGCGCACCCGCCCGTCCCCGTTGCACTCCAGGCAGGGGTCCGGGATGGTGGTGCCGTGGCCGCGGCAGGCGGAGCAGGTTTCCACGGTCATCATCTGGCCCAGGAACGAGCGCACCGGGCGCTGCACCTGGCCGGCGCCGTGGCAGATGGAGCAGGTGACCGGGCTGGTGCCCTCGCGGGTGCCCTCACCGTGGCAGGTCTTGCAGGTGACCGCGGTTTCCATCTCCAGCGGGTACACGGTGCCCTTGACCGCGTCCTCCAGGTCGATGGTCACGGTGATCAGTGCGTCGCGTCCACGCTGGGTGCGCGGGATCGGGCCCTGACCCTGTCCGCCGCCGCCGAAGAACTGCTCGAAGATGTCCCCGAACCCGCCGAAACCGCCGGCCCCGCCGAAGCCCTGGTGGCCGTTGCCGTTCTCATCCCCGGTGGCGTCGTAGTTGGCGCGCTTGGTCTCATCCGAAAGGACCTCGTAGGCGCGGGTGACCAGCTTGAACTGCTCCGCAGCGTCCTGCCCGGGATTCACATCCGGGTGCAGTTTGCGGGCCATCTTGCGGTAGGCGCTCTTGATCTGTTGTTGCGTGGCGTCCTTCGCGACACCCAGCGTCTCGTAATGCGAGCTCACGTTTCTCGCGTGTCCTTTCCTAACCGTTGGTCAAAGTCTGTGCCGGCGAGTCTCAGTTCGCCAGGATTCGGGACAGGTAGCGTGCCACGGCGCGCACCGAGGCCATCGAGGAGGGGTAGTTCATCCGGGTCGGGCCCAGCACCCCGAGCTTGTTGCGGGCATCGCTGCCGTAGCTGGTGGCCACCACCGCCGCCTCGGACAGTTCCCCGATATGGGTCTCGGTGCCGATGCTCACCGACAGGCCGCGCGAATCGGCTTCCAGTTCGGAAAACAGCTTCAACAGCACCACCTGCTCCTCCAGCGCCTCAAGCACCGGGGTGATGCTCAGCGGGAAGTCTCCCCCGGCACGGGCCAGGTTCGCGGTTCCCGCCATCACGATACGCTGTTCGGTGGCCGAATGCGCCATTTCGCGCAGCGCCGCAAGGATTTCTCCCAGCAGGTCCTGGTCCTGGCCCTGGATTTCCACGCTGTGGGTGGAGAGCAGCACGGACAGCTCGGAAAGCTGGTACCCGGCCAGCGCCTCCAGCAGCGTGTTCTTCAGCCCGGCCAGCGACTCGTCGGTGAACGGCGCGGCGGTGCTCAGCACCCTCTGGTCCACGCTGCCGTTGGAGGCAATGAGCACCAGCAGGAACTGGTGCTGGCTGAGCCCCACCAGTTCGATGTGCCGCAGCGCGGCCGTGTCGTACTGCGGCACCTGGATCATCGCGACCTGGTTGGTCAGCTTCGCCAACAGCCGCACGGTGCTGTGCAGCATCTCCTCCAGATCCTGGGAGGCGTCCATGATCCGGTTGATCGCCTCGCGTTCGGCGCGCGAGAGCGGCTTGATCTCACCGATCTCGTCGACGAACCGGCGGTAGCCCTTTTCGGTGGGCACCCGCCCGGAAGAGGTGTGCGGGGCGACGATGAGTCCTTCGTCCTCCAGCGCGGCCATGTCGTTGCGGATGGTGGCCGCCGAGACCCCCAGGTCGTGCCGGTCCAGCAGGGTCTTGGAGCCCACCGGTTCGCGGGATTGGACATAATCCTCCACGATGGCTCGCAGCACATCCAGGCGCCGCAATTCGCTCACTGTCACACCACCTTCCATGCCTCACGGCATTTAGCACTCTACGTCCTCAAGTGCCAAGTCTAGTACGTTCAGCGCTTGCTAGCATTGGAATCTGGTTCGTATTCGGTCACAGCGAAAGGGCTGCATTCAGTGAGCAACTACCCGTGGGGCGCCATGGATCTGGGCACCCCCGCTCCCAAGAAACTGCGTCAGGTTCCGGTGGAGCGCGGGCTTCTGCTGGAGGATGTGGCCTCCGGCTGGGTTGGTGAGCTGGTGCGCACCGAGAAGTCCGGGGGCATGCGGGTCATTGTCCTGGAGGACCGCCATGGGCGCACCAAGTCCTTCCAGAGCGGCTTCGGCTTCCTGCTGGAGGGAGAGCCGGTGGAGCTGGTCGAGCCGCGCGCCCAGGCACAGGCCGGAAGCACCCTGCGTTCCTCCTCCGGGTCCCGCGCGGTGACCGGGCAGAAGGCGCGCACCGCCCGGGCCAGCCGCATCTGGGTGGAGGGCAAGCACGACGCCGAGCTGGTGGAGAAGGTGTGGGGCCATGACCTGCGCGTCGAGGGCATCGTGGTTGAACCGCTGCACGGCGTGGACGACCTGGCCGCGGCCATCCGGGACTTCGACCCCTCCCCGCAGCGCCGCCTGGGGATCCTGGTCGACCACCTGATTTCCGGGACGAAGGAGGAACGCATCGTGCAGCAGGCGATGGCCACGCCCGGCGCGCAGGGCAACGTGCTGATCCTGGGCCACCCCTACGTGGACATCTGGCAGGCGGTGAAGCCCGAGGTGCTGGGCATCACCGCGTGGCCGGTGATCCCCAAGGGCACCGACTGGAAAACCGGGGTCCTGCGCAGCTTCGGCTGGCCACACCACAGCGCCGCCGACATCGGGTTGGGTTGGCAGCGGATCCTGTCGAAGGTCGAATACTATTCGCAGCTGCAGCCCGAACTGCTGGGCAAGGTCGAGCACCTGATCGATTTCCTCACCACCGAAGATTACGGTTTCCTAACAATCGGTGAATCGCAGGGTTAGTTCCGCGAGTCGAGCTTCCGAAGCGGTCCCGGTGGCTAGACTCGAGGCAGTAACCACACTTCAGACATTGCAAGGAAATTCGACAGTGCCATCTCGCCAGACTGAGTCTTCACCGGAGAACTCACGCTTTGAGGGTTCGCAGGTGACCGCTTTGCCACTGAGCCCCACCGAGGATCGGCAATGGGCGATGCTCGCTCACTTCGGCAGCATCCTGGGGTGCATCCCCTCGGCCATCATCTACGCGGTGTACCGTGACCGCGGCCCGTTCACCGCGCAGGAATCCAAGGAAGCGTTCAACTTCACCTTCCCGCTTACGGTACTGGCCATCCTGCTGAACCTGCTGAGCCTGATCCCGTTCATCGGCTGGCTGTTCGCCGTGGTCGGTGTGGCGCTGTGGGTGTTCATGACGCTGATGGGTGCCCGCGCCGGCATCCAGGTCAACAAGGGACGCCCCTTCCGCTACCCGCTGAACCTGCGGCTGATGAAGTAGCGCAGGCCTGGCCCGCGCCCAAGAACCAAGGACAACCCCGAAGCCCACCGCTGATGAGGATCAGGCGGTGGGCTTCGGACGTTTTGGCGGCCAGTGCCCCCGGGCCAAGGTCTACGAATTAGAAGTTCAGCAGTTCGCGCACCACCAGATCGGCCAGCAGGCGACCGCGCTGGGTCAGCACGATCCGCCCGGCGAAGGCCTGGCGCGGATCGATCAGCTCATCGGCGTTCAGCCCGGCCACGGCCCGGCGCCCGGTTTCGTCCAGTTCGGAGATCGGCATGCCGGTGTCCAGGCGGGTCAGCAGCATCGTGCGCTCGAGCTGCACCGCCTCGGCGTCCGGGAATTCGCGTCCGGCCCCCGGGGAGATCCCGGCGTCGATCCGCTGCTGGTAGGCGGCGGGGTGCTTCACGTTCCACCAGCGCAGCCCGCCAATGTGCGAGTGCGCCCCGGGCCCGGCGCCCCACCAGTCCCCGCCCTGCCAGTAGGCCAGGTTGTGGCGGCAGGCGTGCTCGCGTCCGCGGGCCCAGTTGCTCACCTCGTACCAGTTGTAGCCGGCGGCGGCGAACATCTGATCGGCCAGCTGGTACTTCTCGGCGTGATCGTCATCGTCGATGTCCGGCACCACCCCGCGGCGGATCTGCGCGGCCAGCTTCGTGCCCTGTTCGATGATCAGCGCGTAGGCGCTGATGTGGTCCGGTTCGTAGCTCAGGGCCGCCTCGACGCTGGTGCGCCAGTCGGCGACCGACTCCCCCGGAGTCCCGTAGATCAAGTCCACGCTGACATCCAGGCCAGCCGCCCGCGCCCAGCTCACCGCCTCGGCAACCCGCTCGGGGTTGTGGGTGCGGTCCAGGACCTTGAGCACGTGCGGGACCGCGGACTGCATGCCGAAGGAGACCCGGGTGAACCCGGCCGCGGCCAGTTCCTCAAGGCTTTCGGGGCTCACCGAATCCGGGTTCGCCTCGGTGGTGACCTCCGCACCCTGGGCCAGGGAGAAGTTCTCCTTGATCCGCCCCAGCACGCTGGCCAGGTCGCTGGCCGGCAGCAGGGTCGGGGTGCCGCCGCCGAAAAACACGGTGTCGATCGGCCGGGCCGGCACCGAGGAGGCCTCCAGCACCTGGCGGGAGAAATCAATCTCCCGGCCCACGGTGGCCGCATAGGACTCCTGCGTCGCCCCGGAGCCCAGCTCCTTGGCGGTGTAGGTGTTGAAGTCGCAGTAGCCGCAGCGGACCGTGCAGAAGGGAATGTGGACGTAAAAGGACATGGTCCGCCCCGCGGCACCGTGCGCACACGCTGCCGGGAGCAGACCATCGGCCGGAGCCGGATCCCCGTCCGGAAGGACTGCGGGCATCTACTTCTTTTTCGGTTCGTCGGTGGACAGTGCGGCGATGAAGGCCTCCTGCGGCACCTCGACGCGCCCGACCATCTTCATGCGCTTCTTGCCTTCCTTCTGCTTTTCCAGCAGCTTGCGCTTGCGGCTGATGTCGCCGCCGTAGCACTTGGCCAGCACGTCCTTGCGGATGGCGCGGATGTTCTCACGCGCGATGATGCGCGAGCCGATGGCCGCCTGGATCGGCACCTCGAACTGCTGGCGCGGAATCAGTTCGCGCAGCTTGGAGGTCATCATGGTGCCGTAGGAGTAAGCCTTGTCACGGTGGGTGATGGCGCTGAACGCGTCCACCTGCTCGCCTTGCAGCAGGATGTCGACCTTCACCAGGTCCGCGACCTGCTCCCCGTCGGCCTTCCAGTCCAGCGACGCGTAGCCGCGGGTGCGGGACTTGAGGTGGTCGAAGAAGTCGAACACGATCTCGGCCAGCGGCAGCCAGTAGCGCATTTCCACGCGGTCCTCGGAGAGGTAGTCCATCCCGCGCATGGTGCCGCGCCGGTTCTGGCACAGCTCCATGATCGCGCCGATGAACTCGCTCGGGGCCAGGATGGTGGCGGCCACCATCGGCTCGTGCACCTCCAGGATCTTGCCCTCGGGGAACTCGGAGGGGTTGGTGACGGTGATCAGCTGCTTGTCCTCACCCATCACCTCGTACACCACGTTCGGGGCGGTGGAGATCAGATCAAGGTTGAATTCGCTCTCCAGGCGCTGGCGGGTGATTTCCAGGTGCAGCAGGCCCAGGAAGCCCACGCGGAAGCCGAAGCCCAGGGCCACGGAGGTTTCCGGTTCGTAGACCAGTGCGGCGTCGTTCAGCTGCAGCTTGTCCAGCGCATCACGCAGCGCCGGGTAGTCCGACCCGTCCATCGGGTACAGCCCGGAGAACACCATCGGCTTGGGTTCCTCGTAGCCGCCCAGGGATTCGGCGGCCGGCTTGGCCGCGTTGGTGACGGTGTCACCGACCTTGGACTGGCGCACATCCTTCACACCGGTGATCAGGTAGCCGACCTCGCCCACGCCCAGGCCCTTGGTGGGGATCGGGTTCGGGGAGGACACCCCGATTTCCAGCAGTTCGTGGTTGGTGCCGGTGGACATCATCTGCACGCGTTCACGCGGCTTCAGGTTGCCGTCCACCACCCGCACGTAGGTGACCACGCCGCGGTAGGTGTCGTAGACCGAGTCGAAGATCATGGCGCGGGCCGGGGCGTCGGCCTGGCCCACCGGCGATGGCAGCTGCTTGATCACTTCATCCAGCAGCGCCTCGACGCCCTCACCGGTCTTGCCCGAAACCTTCAGCACCTCATCGGGCTCGCACCCGATCAGGCCCGCCAGCTCCTCGGCGTACTTCTCCGGCTGGGCGTTGGGCAAATCGATCTTGTTCAGCACCGGGATGATCGTCAGGTCGCCCTCGATGGCCAGGTACAGGTTCGCCAGCGTCTGGGCCTCAATGCCCTGCGCGGCGTCCACCAGCAGGATCGCGCCCTCGCAGGCGGCCAGCGAGCGGGAGACCTCATAGGTGAAGTCGACGTGCCCGGGGGTGTCGATCATGTTCAGCGCGTACGAGGTGCCCTCGACTTCCCAGGGCATGCGCACGGCCTGGGACTTGATGGTGATGCCGCGTTCGCGTTCAATGTCCATCCGGTCCAGGTACTGGGCTTTCATGTCACGCGCGGCGACCACGCCGGTCAGCTGCAGCATGCGGTCGGCCAGGGTGGACTTGCCGTGGTCGATGTGCGCGATGATGCAGAAGTTGCGGATCAGCGACGGATCGGTCGCGGCGGGCACCGGCGCGGTGCGGGCCAAGGGAGACACCTAAACAGACCTCACTAGGTAACGTAGAGAACAGGTGGATTTCGTCCCTATTCTGTCATGATTCACTCCAAACCGCGCTATTGTGCGCCCGTCCGCTGGTAGTTTGTGCTTCATGGCATTGAATGCGCGAAAGATCTTTTCCCTGCTGAATCGCGTGGTGCGCGAGGTTTCCCGCTACCAGTCCGCCTCCCGTTCCCGGCAGGCCCCCTCCCCGCGGCCACATCCGGCCTCCAAGCAGAACCCCGCTCCCCGCCCGGCCGGCTCCGCGGTGCACGGCGGGGTCTACCCCGGGGACTACACCGCGGCGGTGGCGGTGAACTACAACCCCAGCCTGGACGGTCAGCCGGATCCCGGGGAGATCGTCTGGGGCTGGGTGCCCTACGAGGAGGACCACTCACAGGGCAAGGACCGCCCGGTGCTGCTGGTGGGCCGTGACGGCAAGTGGCTGCTGGGGCTGATGCTCACCTCGAAGGACAACACCAACGGGACCCACCGCAATGATGACTATCTCGACATCGGCAGCGGCAGCTGGGACGCGCAGGGCCGGCCCAGCGAGGTGAAGCTGGACCGGGTGATCCGCATGGATCCGGCCACGGTGCGCCGCGAAGGCGCGGTGCTGGATAAGCGGCGCTTCGACCTTGTCGTAAGTCACCTGAACCGGCGGCGCTAGGGGTACGGCCCGGCCGGTGGATTCTGGTAGTGTTAATTGCTGTGTGTCGCGCAGGTTGGGCGACACGCCCCCTTCGGGTCGCCATAGGTGCCCCACACCGCTCAGTCGATGGCCTGGAGGATGAACCCTCTACCGACCGTATAAAACGATAAACGAGAGAGTTTATTAAGTGGCTAATATCAAGTCCCAGAAGAAGCGCAACCTGACCAACGAGAAGGCTCGCGTCCGCAACGTGGCAGTCCGCTCCGAGGTCAAGACCCTGATCCGCAAGGTCAACGAAGCCGTCGTGGCCGGTGACAAGGAGAAGGCAACCGAGGCGCTGCAGGCCGCCGGCCGCAAGCTGGATAAGGCCGTTAGCAAGGGTGTTCTGCACAAGAACAACGCTGCTAACCGCAAGTCGGCCATTGCCAAGAAGGTTAACGCCCTCTAGGCACTAGCAAGCTTCACAAGAACCCGGGTTCCCGCAAGGGGCCCGGGTTCTTGTGGTTTAACCGGCAGGTCCCCGCCCCCGCGCCGCCGTGCCGGGATCCGCCGAAGACGGCGGAGCGGCACCACTTGGGAACGTGTGGGTGCTCAGCGCGGGGACTTCTCGGCGATGAACAGCACCGCCTGCTCCAGCGCGTAGGCCGGGGCCCGTCCCCCGCCCTTGACCATGCGGTCGGTCAGGGCGACCTTCTCGATGCAGTCGGCCAGGTCCTTGCGCTTCCAGCCGCGGGCCTGCTGCTGGGCGGACTGCACCTGCCAGGGGGCCATGCCCAGTTCCCCGGCCAGTTTCGCCGCCGGCTCGTTCACTCCCAGCACCTTGGCCAGCTGGCGCACCTTCATGGCCAGCGTCGCCACCACCGGGATCGGGTCGGTGCCGGTGTCCAGGGCGTGGCGCAGCGTCGCCAGCGCCTGCTCGGCGTCCCCGGCGATGGCCGCGTCGGCGACCTTGAACGCGGTGGCCTCCACCCGTCCGCCGTAGTAGCGGTCGACCACCTCCTGGTCCACGGTGCCGGTGGTGTCAGCGATCAGCTGGTGGCAGGAGGCCCCCAACTCGGCCAGGGAGGAGCCGACCGCGGCGACCAGGGCCTTAACCGCGTCGTTGGTGATGCGCCGCTTGGCGGCCTTGAATTCATTGGTGACGAAGTCGATCTTGTCCGCATCTCGCTTCAGCGGCTGGCAGTCAACCACCACCGCCCCGGCCTGCTTCAGGGCATCGATCAGCTTCTTGCCGCGCTGACCCGAGTGGTGCATGATCAGCACGTTCTCCGGTGCGATGTCCTTCAGGTAGGCCAGCGCGTCGCGCAGGAACACCTCGTTCATGGAGGCCAGGTCCGTGATCTCCACCAGGTTCGCCGAAGCGAACAGGGAGGAGCTGGTGGCCATCAGCAGTTCGCCGGGCTCATAGCTGGAGGCCGAGAGCCGGGTGACCTCGATCCCCTCGCGCTGGGCGGCCTGCTGGCGCAGCGTGTCAAAGGCCCGGGAGGCCAGGTACTCGTCGGGGCCCGAAAGCAGGATCAGCGGCTGGGGGGTCAAGTCGCGCCAGGAGATACCGGCGGATTTGGGGGCGCGTGCCATCAGGCTCCTTCACGGGGACGAACTACCAGCTACGATCCTATCGAACCGGGACCCCGATCCGGGTGGCGGTGGCCCGCCCGTGGGCAAATGTGATGGTTACCGTTCCCTGCTGGTCGGTGCGCAGCACCTGGGCGCCGACCAGCTTCGCCGCTTCCAGGATCTGCGGGTGCGGGTGACCGTAGCTGTTGCCGGCACCGACCGGGATCAGCAGCAGTTTCGGATGCAGCCGCTCGATCAGTTCGCTGCCGCCGTTGCGCGCCCCGTGGTGGGAGGCCTTCAACACGCTGATGCCCTGTGGTGGGTTGGGAGTCAGCAGCCGGGACATCGCCTCGGATTCCATGTCCCCGGCGGTGAAGAAGGAAACCGGCCCGCCCGGGGCCTGGAAGTCAACGCGCAGCACCAGGGAGGTGTCATTCACCGACGCGCCGCGCAGCAGGCCCGGTTCCGGACCCAGCACGGTGAAGCTGACCGAGCCTTCCTGCTGCTGCTCGCCGGGCTGCAGCACGCGCAGCGGGGCCTGCACCGCGCCGCGGAACCCGCCCGAGACGAGCACCTCTCCCACCTCGATGGCCTGCAGCACCTCGGGCAGCGCGCCCATGTGGTCCTCGTGGGCGTGGGTGATGAAGACCTTCTCCAGATGCCTGACCCCCAGGGTGTCCAGGCACTGCAGCACCCCGGAACCTGGATTACCGGTATCGATCAGCCACCCGCCCTGCCCGCCGGTGTTGATCACCAGTGCGTCCCCCTGCCCCACATCGCACATTGCCAGGTTCCACTCCGGCGCGCTGGGCCGCACCAGCAGCGTGGCCGGCAACACCAGGGCGCACAGGACCAGCACCACCGCGCCCAACAGCGCCCGCATCCCGTGGCGCAGCCACGGCACCTGCGCATGCGCCAGCAGCAGGATCGATGCACAGAGTACCAGCGTGATCACCACCGCCAGCAGCACCCCGCCGGTCCCCTGCGGCCAGGGCCGCTGCGCCCCGGGCCAGCCGGCCGCCTACCCCGCCAGCCCGCCAATCCCCCACGCCGGCAGCCCCGGCACCCACACCAGCCAACCGGCCAGGACGGGAAGGGCCGGGGCCAGCAGCACGCACAGCATCCCGCTCACGGTGATCAGCGGGACCAACGGGGTGATCAGCAGGTTCAGGGGGATGGAGTAGACGCTGAAATGCTCGGACAGGGCAATGACCACAGGCAGACAGGTCAGCTGGGCGGCCGTGCAGATCGCGATGGGCTCGGCCAGCAGTTTCGGTACCCGGCGCGCCAGCACCTCGGTGATCGGTGGGGTGAACACCACGATGCCCAGGGTCGCCAGCACCGAGAGCAGGAACGCCGGTTCCCCGGCCAGTGACGGGTCAGCGAACAGCAGCAGGGTTCCGGTCAGGCACAGGATGCCCAGGCTCGCCCGGCCCCGGCCGACATACAGGCTGAGCGCGGCGAGGCCGCCCATTACCGCGGCGCGCAGCACACTGGGTTCGGGCCCCACGAACCCGGAAAAGAGCAGCAGCGCACCACCCAGGCCCAGCAGCGCCAGCCAGCGCGGCGCCCCGAGCCCGCGCAGCACCAACAGCACAAGACCGGCAATGATGGCACAGTTCGAGCCGCTGACCGCGGTCAGGTGGCTGAGCCCGGTCTGCTTCATCGCGGTGCTCAGGGCATCATCCTGCAGGGAACGGTCCCCGTAGAGCATGCCCGGCAGCAGTGCCCGTGCCGGTTCGGGCAGCCGGTCCAGGGTGTGCACGAACCGCTGTTTCAGCCGTTCGTCCGGCCCGTGCGGGGCGCGGCCGTGCCCGGTGGAGGGGCTGTTGACGCTGGCGAAATACTGGATGCCGGTGCGCGACCCGGAGGCCTCCAGGCGCATCAGCGACTCGTAGCCGGCCACGGCCTGGGGCAGCGGAACCGTGCTGGTCGCGTACACCTGGATCGGGCAGTGGTGCCAGGTTCCGTCCTGCCAGTACCGTTGGATCTGCGCCCGGCCCTTCAGTGCGCCGTCCTGGCCGGTGCGCGGAGTCTCGCTGAACGCCCACATCACCCGGTAGCTTTGCGTCCCATGTCCGGGCAGCTGACAGTGCGCCCGGCCCTGGTCGCTGACGATCACCGCGGTGGCCGCCAACAGCGTCAGCAGCAGTGCGGTGAACCAGGGCGCGGAGTACCGCGGGTCGTGGCGGCGGCGGGCGGCCAGCACGAACAGCACGGCGATCATTCCCAGCAGCGGGACCAGCACCCAGCGTTGCGGGGCGAACCAGGCGGCCGCCCACGCCCCGCCCAGCATCCACAGTCCCCGGAAGTCGGTGCTCACGGCGCCTGCACCAGTTCCCGCAGCTTGCCCATCAGCACCGGACCGATCCCGGAAACCTGCTCGAGTTCCTCGACGGACTTGAACGGCCCGTTTGCCTCCCTAAAGTCGATGATCCGTCCGGCCAGTGCCGGTCCGATGCCCGGTAACTGCATCAGGGTCTCGGCGTCGGCCTGGTTAATGGGGATCTTCGCGCCCGGAGCACCCGGGGTGCCGCCTGCCGCAGCCCCCGACGGCGTAGCTGAGGTGGTGTCGGTGTCGCCGGTGCCTGGTCCAGCGGATGGTGGCTGCGCCGCCGGGGAGAATCCCGGCGGGTCGTCCTTGTGCGGCAGCAGCACCTGCTGCCCGTCGCTGACCGGAGATGCCAGGTTCAGCAGTTCGGGCCGGGCCCCGGGGCTCATCCCGCCGGCCGCCTCGATGGCGTCCACGATCCGTGCCCCGCCCGGCAGGCGGTACACCCCGGGGCTGCGCACCGCCCCGACCACGTGTACGACCACCCCATCCCCCGTGGCGGGGCCAGCCTCGGTGGAGGCCGGCCCGCTGCTGCCCGGTTCTTCGGGTGCCGTGCCCTGCCCCGGCGCCGGCGGGTCCGGGCCCGGCTGCCCGGTGGTGGTCTGCACGGTGCCCAGCGTCTGGTTGGGATCCGGGGGCGCGAACAGGATGGACAGCGCGATCCAGCCGATGACGGCCACCACCAGGGTAATGGCCGCGGCCCGGGACACGGCGAAGCGGACCCTGGAGGGGCGCGGGGAGTGCTGAGGAAAGAAGTTGTGCCGGCCCATGCCAGCCAGTGTGGGTGCTGCCCGGCGGGCCGGCTACTGCGGTTCGTCCGCTTGTGGATGCTCCGGGGCTGGCGGGTAGTGCGGGGCCACGCAGACGGCGAGCACCCCCACCCCGGTGTGGGCGGCCAGCACCGCCGGCAGCGGTTCCAGGGCCACCGGGTGAGCGGTGAGCTCGGCGACCTCGCGGGCCAGTTCCTCGGCCGGGTCCTGCGCTCCGAAGTGCATGATCCCCACTTCCAC
>NZ_JAVGCZ010000076.1:0-13137 GCF_052928425.1 Glutamicibacter sp. BSL13 | reverse complement strand
GCACGGCCGCGGCCTGGGGGCTGTTGTGGATGTGGCAGCACCGGGTGCTGCGCTCCGCGCGGCTGGCCCCGACCCGGCTGCCTTCCCTGGGCTGGGTGGTGGGCTGCTACGGGGTGTTGCTGGTGGCGGCGCTGAGCCTGGCCTCGCTGCTGCGCACCGCGGTGGCCGCGCTGGGGGCTTCCGGCGGCGGTGAACTCCTGCCCTCCGCCGGTCCGCTGGCACAACTGGCGAATCTGGGGGTCTGGGTGCTGCTGGGGGCCGTGGCGTGGGCCTGGCACTGGTTCGGGCTGGGCGTGCGCGTCGAGCCGGGGGCGCTGGCCCAGGTGATGCTGGTGGCCGGGGTGGCCGCGGCGTTTTTGGCAGGACTGCTGGGGCTGGTGTTCGTGGTGGAGGTGCTGCTGCCGCTGCACCTGGATACGTTCACCGACCGGCTGGCTGACCGGTTGCCGGTCGCCGCCGGCTTTGCCCTCTCCGGCAGCCTGGTGTGGGCGTACCTGGCCGGGGTGCTGGGCACCGGTGCTCCACGGTTGCGCGAGGCCGGGCGCCAGGTGCTGGCCGGGATCAGCCTGGCGGTCGCGGCAACCGGATTTGGGATGGTCATCAATGCACTGCTGGCCACCTTCTCCCCCTCCCTGTCCGGCAATCATCCGGCCGATCTGCTGCGGGTCGGCCTGGCCCTGCTGTTGTGCGGGCTGCTCCCCTGGCTGTTCTACTGGCGCCCGGGCCGGGCCGCGGACCCCGAGGCCCGCAAGGTGTACCTGGTGGTGTTCTTCGGGGCCAGCGCCGTGGTGGCGCTCGGTGCGCTGCTGGCCCTGGTGTACCAGATCTTCGACTACTACCTGGGCACCGGGCCGTCCGGGACGAGCCTGCTCGGTAAGATCCGGGCTCCGCTGGGGCTGCTGCTGGCCACCGCCGCGGTGTTCGCCTACCACTTCGCGCTGTGGCGCGCCGACCGGGAAGCCCTGGCGCATGGCACCGCCAGTCCGCCCTCCCCGGCGGCGGAACGCACCCCGGCCGTGCTGCTGGTCACCGATGCGGCCCACGCCGCCCTGGCCGAACAGCTGGCGGCCGCGACCGGGCTGCCGGTCCAGCACCTGCGCCAGAGTCTTCCGGCCGCGTCGGTGCCGGAGCTGCCGCTGCTGGTGCAGCAGCTGCAGCGCCTGCCGCAGGACACGGCCCGCGTGCTGGTCATCGCCGAGGGGACCGAGCCGCGCCTCATCCCCCTTCACTAGGTGGCGGACCACGACCCGGATGCGGCGCCGCTCACCTTGTTCACGTCGATCTTCCACAAGCAATCGGTAGTTGACTAAGCAGGAATGAAACTTGGGTGAAAAGAGCTTAACCCGAGTGACAGCCCGCCCGGGGCGGTTGATCAGCGAACGGAAGATGTGATGACCAAGAAGATCGGTTTCCTCAGTTTCGGCCATTGGGGCGGCTCGACCACCTCGCCGGTGCCCGACGGCCCGGCCGCGGTGCGCCAGATGGTGGATTTGGCGCAGGCCGCCGAACGGGCCGGTTTCGACGGCGCCTGGGTGCGTGTGCACCACTTCGCCCATTCGCTCTCCGCGCCGTTCCCGCTGCTCTCGGCCATGGCCGCCCGCACCAGCACCCTGGAGGTCGGCACCGGTGTGGTGGACCTGCGTTATGAGAATCCGCTGTACATGGCCGAGGAGGCCGGGATCGTGGACGCGGTCTCCAATGGCCGCCTGCAGCTGGGCATCAGCCGCGGCGCGCCCTCTGCCGTCGTGGATGGGCCGCAGCAGTTCGGCTTCGAGCTGCCCGAGGGGCAGGACTGGTCGCAGAACACCCGGGAACGGGCCGAACGCTTCCGGACCGCCATCGCCGGGCAGGGCATCGCCCATCCCAGCCAGGGTGATGAGCTGGTGCCGATCGCGCCGGTCTCCCCGGGGTTGAGCAGCCGGATCTGGTGGGGCGCGGCGACCATCGGCTCGGGCTTCTGGGCCGGCCAGGAGGGCATGAACCTGCTCTCCTCCACGCTGCTGCTGGAGGATGACGGGCGCCCCTTCCACCTGACCCAGGCCGATCAGCTCGAGCAGTACCGGCAGTCCTACGCGGACTCCGGGCACAGCACCGGCGGGATGACCGCGGTGACCCGCAGCGCCTTCCCGGTCATCACCGACCTGGACGAACTGTATTTCGGGCGCCGCGAGGCCGGGGACTCGGTGGGGGTGCTCGACGGACGCCGGGCCCGCTCCGGACCCACCTATTCCGGGTCGCTGGATGAGCTGGCCGAACAATTCGTCCGGGACGCGGCCATGAACGAGGCCGACTACCTGCTCTTCGCCCTGCCCAACCAGCTGGGGGTGGAGTACAACGAAGAGGTCATGACGAACCTGAGCCAGGTGGTGCGCCAGCTCGGTTGGAAGTAGCGCCCAGGCCCACGCCGGAAGCTTGAAACAGCGGCGGGACCCGAATGTTCGGGTCCCTCTGTTGTTTTCCTGCCTCCGGGCAGCCGGAGCTAGGCGTCGGAGGCCAGGATGTGGGTGGTGGAGATGACCGTGGCCTGCTCCACCCCGGCCAGTGCGTCCACCAGGGAGGAGAGCACGAACATCGAGGAATCGACCTCCAGCTTCACCGGGTACTGGTGGATCAGCATCGCCACCATGTCCCGCACCGCCTCGGCCACGTCCTCGTCGCTGAACGCCGGGTTGTGCCCAACCAGCACGTCGCTGGGCGCATTCTCCCGGGCCGGGAGGTAGCTGACCGCGAAGGCCAGGATGTTCCCGCCCTGGGCCTTGGGCCGGTCGCGCAACACCAGGGCGGCCTGCGCCCCGGTGTGCTCATCAAGCAGCATCCGCTGCGCCGAACCCAGCGTCATCTGCGCCGGGTCCCACTGGTGGGTGGCGTTGTAGAAGTCCATGACCAGCTTGGTCAGCTCCACGCTGCCGGTGGCCAGGTCCTCGATCACCCGCTCGTTGGTTTCGAAGTCCGGTTCGGCCAGCGCCCCGGGCTCCAGGATCACATCGCGGGACACCTGGATCTCCTTCAGGCCCAGTGCCGCGCAGAACCCGGCGGCGGCTTCGGCCGCGTCCCCCGGGGTCACCGTGTAGCGGGCCTTGAGCTCGCCGGGCTGGTCGCCCGGGATGAGTGCGCGCAGCCGCCGGACCAGTTCCCGGCCAATGCCCTGCCGGCGGTTGGCCGGGGCGATTTCCACGAACAGCCACAGCCGCTGCGGGTGCAGGGAGGAGGCGAACACCACCCCGGCGCCCACGGCCACGTCCTGGACGGTGGCCACCAGGCAGCGGGAGAACGGCGCGTCGGAGTCCGCGCGCAGCATGGTGCGGTCCTGGTGGGCCTGCGGGGAGCGCGGGTCGCCGAAGACCTGCAGCAGCTGCAGGTCATCGCCGGCACGCCAGGGGCGGAAGTTCACCTCTGCCATTGCCCTAGGCCCCGTTCAGCCGCTCGGACAGGTAGGTGGTGACCTTATCCAGTGCGATGCGCTCCTGGGCCATGGTGTCGCGTTCGCGGATCGTCACTGCCTGGTCCTCCAGGGTGTCGAAGTCCACGGTGATGCAGAACGGGGTGCCGATCTCATCCTGGCGGCGGTAGCGGCGCCCGATCGCCCCGGCGTCGTCGAAGTCGATGTTCCAGCGGCGGCGCAGCTCGCTGGCCAGCTCCTTGGCCTTCGGGGACAGCTCGGCGTTGCGGCTCAGCGGCAGCACGGCGGCCTTGACAGGGGCCAGGCGCGGGTCGAGCTTGAGCACGGTGCGCTTGTCCACCCCGCCCTTGGTGTTCGGGGCCTCGTCCTCGGTGTACGCGTCGACCAGGAAGGCCATCATCGAACGGGTCAGCCCGAAGGACGGTTCGATCACGTACGGGGTGTAGCGCTGGCCGGTGGCCTGGTTGAAGTAGCTCAGGTCCACGCCGGAGGCCTTGGTGTGCGAGGCCAGGTCGTAGTCGGTGCGGTTGGCCACGCCCATCAGCTCACCCCACTCCGAGCCGGCGAAGCCGAAGCGGTACTCGAAGTCGATGGTCGCCTCCGAGTAGTGGGCGCGTTCGTCCTCGGGCACGTCGAAGCGGCGCAGGTTCTCCTCGTTGATGCCCAGGTCCAGGAACCAGTTCCAGCAGGTCTCCACCCACGCGTCGAAGTGCTCCTTGGCCTCCTCCGGGGCGGTGAAGTACTCGATCTCCATCTGCTCGAACTCGCGGGTGCGGAAGATGAAGTTGCCCGGGGTGATCTCGTTGCGGAACGCCTTGCCGATCTGCCCGATGCCGAACGGCGGCTTCTTGCGGCTGGCGGTGAGCACGTTGGCGAAGTTCACGAAGATGCCCTGCGCGGTTTCCGGGCGCATGTAGTGCAGCCCGGCCTCGTTGTCCACCGGGCCCAGGTACGTTTTGACCAGGCCGGAGAACAGCTGCGGTTCGGTGAACTGGCCCTTGTTTCCGCAGTCCGGGCAGGCGATCTCGCTCATCCCGTCCTTCGGGGCGCGGCCCTTCTTGGCCTCGAACGCCTCGATCAGGTGGTCCTGACGGTGGCGCTTGTGGCAGTTGGTGCACTCCACCAGCGGGTCGGTGAACGTGGCCACGTGCCCGGAGGCCTCCCAGACGGCCTTGGGCAGGATGATTGAGGAGTCCAGGCCCACCATGTCCTCGCGGCCGCGCACGAATGCCTGCCACCACTGGCGCTTGATGTTCTCCTTCAGTTCCGTGCCCAGGGGCCCGTAGTCCCATGCGGAGCGGGAACCGCCGTAGATTTCACCGGCCTGAAAGACGAAACCGCGCCGCTTGGCGAGGGAAATGACTTGATCAAGCTTGGACTGTGGCGCCATATCAACTCCATGGGTACTCACGAGGCCGCTGGTTGCGGTCCGCAGGGGGAAAAACATACCTTCCCAGCCTATCCTCCCCATCCCCGGGGCACCGCATTGAGTAGCTCACGTGAGATGTGGAACTCACCTTCCGGGCCGCGGTGCCCCGTCCCGCGCCGGGATGGGCGAGAATGGAGGCATGAGCAGCGAAGAGATCTTCCCCATCCAAATCCGCGACGAATCCATCCGCCTGGGCCAGCTGCTGAAGCTGGCGAACCTGGCCGAGGACGGCCTGGATGCCAAGGAGCTGATAGCCGAGGGCCTGGTCACCGTGGACGGCCAGGTGGAGACCCGGCGCGGCGCCCAGCTGCGCGGGGGCGAAACCGTGTGCGTGCACGGGCAGTGCGTGCAGGTGCAGCGCGCCGGTTAGCTGCGGCTACTTGGCCTGCTGCAGCACGTGGGCGCGCAGGAACGCGCTGACGTCTGCCAGCTCCTCGGCGCACACCGAGTGCTGGATCTGCGGGTAGGTGTGGTGGGTCAGCTTAGCGTGCTGCTGCACCCAGCCCATGGTGTACTCCACCTTCTGCGGGGTGATCACCGGGTCGGCCACATCCCTGCCCCAGAACAGCGGCAGCGGGTCGGCCTTGAGCTTGGCGTCGTCAAAGACCTGCGAATCCGGCGCCTGGACCACAAATCCCGAGAGGCCCACCACCGCGGTGACCGCCTCCCGCCGGTAGCGGGCCAGCGAGGTGGCCATCGCCATGCCCTGGGAGAAGCCCAGCAGGCTGAGCGAGGAATGCTGCTGCAGCTGCGGGGCCAGGAACTGCCACAGCGCCTGGACGCTGGCCTCCACCGCATCCAGCGAATAGTCGATGTCCTGGTTCAGCGGGAACCAGGAGTATCCGGGGCCGGCGGGCAGCGGGGCGCGCACCGAAAGATAGGTGAATTCCTCGGGCAGCAGGCGCAGCAGCCCCATCAGGTCCTGTTCATTGGAGCCATAGCCGTGCAGCAGCACCAGCAGCGGGGTGCCGGCCCGCTCGGTTTCGGAACGGGAAATCAGGGCAACGGGGGCGGAAGTCATCGGGTCCATAGTGCCCACCAGCCTAGCGCAGCCCGGGATCGGGGTCCGGCCATTGACTGTAGGTGACTGACTAGTAACATACTGTGTGTGTCACAGAATCCAGACGTAGAACCAGCCGGCACCGGCAACCCCGGCGCCCATCCCTGGCGCCGCTATGTGGCGCTGGGTGATTCCTTCACCGAGGGCATCGGGGACCCGGATGAGAACAACCCGGGACGCCACCGCGGCTGGGCCGACCGGCTGGCCGAACAGCTCAGCTCCAGCGTCGAGGACTTCGCCTACGCGAACCTGGCCATCCGCGGACGGCTGATCGCCCAGATCGTCGAGGAGCAGATTGACCCGGCGATCGCCCTGAAGCCCGACTTGATCAGCATCTGCGCCGGCGGCAACGACGTGCTGCGCCCCGGCGGGGACCCGGACCGGATCGCCGAGCAGCTCGATGCAGCGGTCGGGGCCCTGGCCGCCTCAGGGGCCACCTTGCTGATCTTCAACGGCCCGGACATCCGTGACACCCCGGTGCTGGGCGGAATCCGCGGCCGGGTGGCGATCTACAACGAGAACATCCGTACCGTGGCCGCCCGCCATGATGCGATCGTGGCCGACATGTGGGCGCTGCGCGAACTGCACCACCCGGCCATGTGGTCCGAGGACCGGCTGCACTTCTCCCCGCTCGGGCACCAGCGGATTGCCGCGATGGCCCTGGACGCGCTGAACGTGCCGCACACCCTGGATCTTGAGGTGAACTTCGAGCCGGACACCCGCACCTGGCGCACCGCCCGGCTGGAGGACCTGCATTGGGCGCGTGAACACCTGGCGCCGTGGGTGCTGCGCCGGCTGCGCCACCAGTCCTCCGGGGACGGGATCACCCCCAAGCGCCCGGAACCCACCCCGTTCACCGAACCGGCCCCGAACGAATCCCTGGGCGCCGGGAAGTAGCTGCCGCCGGCGCCAGCCGGCAGGCGAATGCGAAAAAGTCCTGCCGGGCACCTTTTGGAAGGTGCCCGGCAGGACTTTTGCCGGTTTACCCGGCCTTTAGCGGCCGGTGCCCGGCCGTTGGTTGGCCGGCACCGTTCCGGCGCCGGCCCCGGCCTCCGCGTCCGCGGGCGGCGCGGGTTGCTGGCGGGTGACCAGCGCCCCGGCCACGGCGGTGAGCGAGGCCAGCAGCCCGAGGCTGGAATACATCTCCCAGCCCCAGGGCCCGGAATTGAAGATCTTACCGGCCACCAGGATCGTCCAGGCGTAGGAGGAGAGCGAGAACGCCAGCACCAGCACCAGGCACAGGCCCCGGCCCAGGGCGCGGGCGATCCCGCGGCGGCGCCAGGCGGCCACCCACACCACCGGCAGCCCCAACGCGATCCACACCCAGTGGTGGAACCAGGACACCGGGGAGATCGCCAGCATCACCAGCGCGTTGACGCTGATCGCGGCCAGCACGTCCCCGCGCCGCTGCGCGAGGCGGATCGCCGCGTACCCCAGGAGCACCATGCCCAGGCAGGCCGCCGCCCAGGCCAGCTTCTGGGCACTGCCCTCGAGCCCAAGGTGGAACAGCAGCGAGTTCAGCGACAGGTTGTACATCGCGGCCGGGTCCCCGACCCGGGTGGCCGATTCCAGCAGCGAGGACCAGAACGTCATCGACTCGCCTCCGGCCACCAGCCAGCCGACGGCGATGGTGGCGGCGAACCCGCCGGCCATCCTGAACAGCGAGCGCAGATCCCGGCGGGCCAGGAAGATCAGCCCGAACGCCAGGGGCGTGAGCTTGATCCCGGCGGCCACCCCGATCAGCACCCCGCGCGGCAGCCAGCGGCCCGGGCGCACCACGTCGATCACGATCAGCGCCATGATCATCGCATTGATCTGCCCGAAGTCCAGGCTGTCCCGCCAGGGCCCGCTCACCCCGATTAGCGTGATGGCCAGCAGCACCGCCAGGCCGCGGCGGAGCTGGGTGTGGGCGAACCAGCCCAGCGCCCCGTGGCGGTGGATGTAGCCGACCGTCAACAGCGCGGCCCCCACCAGGCACAGCAGCGTGGTGGCGGTGATCAGCACCATGCCCAGCGTCGCGGGCAGCAGCGCGAAGGGCAGGAACAGGGCGGCGGCGAACGGCGGGTAGGTGAACGGCAGGCCGCGGGTGCCCAGTTCCTGCGGCATCGGGTCATACAAGGAGCGCTCGTTCAGCCCGGCGAACAGCACCTTCGCCCCTTCGCGGTACACCCGGAAGTCCAGCCCGTACAGCGGGGAGGCCAGCAACACGATCCCCAGCGCGGCGGCCAGGCTCAGCAGGAACCAGGGTCGGCGGAACAGGGACAGCCACTGGCGCGGCGTGATGGAGGCTTGAAGTCCAGGATTCTCTAAAGGCACCCGACAAGTCTATGGGGGTCCGCCGCCGCGGGGACGGCGCCGCGGCGACGGCACCGCCGCCGCACAATCCGGGAGCTTTAACGCAGTGCGCGCCGGGACGTCCACCGCATAATGGTGGATGTCCCGGCGCGCGCAAAAAAGCTGCTGCGTCGCAGGGCGGCTAGGTGAACACGCGCTCGGCCAGCACCCCGGCCAGCTGCACCGCGTCGGTCAGGAACCCGTCGTGGCCGATCGGCGAGTCGATGTAGTGCACCGGCGCGGCGCCGGGAATCAGCGCGGCCAGC
The DNA here is from genome assembly GCF_052928425.1 of Glutamicibacter sp. BSL13. Taxonomy (NCBI): domain Bacteria; kingdom Bacillati; phylum Actinomycetota; class Actinomycetes; order Micrococcales; family Micrococcaceae; genus Glutamicibacter; species Glutamicibacter sp. BSL13. The sequence goes on along the minus strand of NZ_JAVGCZ010000076.1, from coordinate 4,648 downwards.
TGCTCGGACTGCTCTGGCAGGTAGAGCCGGTCGCTGCGCACCGCGGCGATCACCGTGTTCACGCCGGCCAGCCGGGCCAGGGCGTGCTCCAGCGAGCTGAACCCGCGGGCCACGTCGTGGCTCATCAGCGCCTCGGTGAGCACCAGGTAGCTGTTCGCGTCAAAACGCCGGGACAGCTTGGCCGCCTGGTGGTCCAGGTAGCTTTCGACCATGTAGCGTCCGCGCGGCCAGCTGGCCGACCCGAGCGGGTCCTCCTGGCCCTGCCCCCTGCGTCCGAAGCGCTGCTGCAGCTCGGCCTCGGAACGGTAGGTGACGTGCGCCAGGCGCCGGGCCACCCCGAGCCCGGCGTCCGGCGCCCGCCCGGTGTGGTAGTAGTCCCCGTTGGCGAAGTGCGGGTCCAGCCGGATCGATTCGCTTTGCACCTGGGCGAAGGCGATCTGTTCGGCGCTGGCCTGCGCGCAGGCGGCCATCACCACCAGGTTGCGCACCCGGTGCGGGTAGAGCACGGCCCACTCCAGGGCGCGTGCCCCGCCCATCGACCCGCCGATCACCGCGTGCCAGGTCTCGATCCCCAGCGCGTCGGCCAGCCGGGCCTCCAGGTGCACCGAGTCCTTGATGGTGGTGAACGGGAAACGCGAACCCCAGGCCCGCCCGTTGGCGTCCAGGCTGCCCGGCCCGGTGCTGCCGTTGCAGCCGCCGACGATGTTCGCCGCCACCACGTGGTAGCGGTTGGTGTCGATCGGCTTGCCGGGGCCCACGAAGTCCTCCCACCAGCCGTCGAAGTCCGAGTCCCCGCGGCTGACGTGGGCATCGCCGGTCAGCGCGTGGGTGATCAGCACCGCGTTGGAGCCCTGTGTGTCCAGTTCCCCCCAGGTTTCGTAGGCCAGCTCCACCTGCGGCAGGTAGCCGCCGGTTTCAAAGCCGTACTCCCCCACCGCCGCTCGGCGCCTCATGCCGTGCACGGCGGTGCGGGTGGCCGGCCGCCCGGTCCTTGCGATCGCAGTCATCGGCTTAGCGCGCTTCGGCCAGGGTCTCGTCGGTCTGGCGGGCGGCCACGGCCGCGAAGCCCAGTTCCAGGTCGGCCAGGATGTCCTTGACGTTCTCCAGCCCCACGCTCAGGCGCACCAGCCCCGGACGCACCCCCGCGGCCAGCTGCTCGGCGTCGCTGAGCTGGGCGTGGGTGGTGGAGGCCGGGTGCACCACCAGGGAGCGCACGTCCCCCAGGTTGGCCACGTTCGAATGCAGCACCAGCGCATCGGCGAACGCCTGGCCGGCCGCGGCCCCGCCGGCCACGTCGAAGGAGACGATCGCGCCTACCCCGTTCGGCCCGTACTTGCGGCCGCGTTCGTACCACGGGGAGGAGGGCAGCCCGGCGTAGGAGACCTGCTGCACCTGCGGGTGCGCCTCCAGCCAGCGGGCCACCTGGACGGCGTTGGCCACGTGGCGCTCCATGCGCAGGGACAGGGTTTCCAGGCCCTGGGCGATCAAGAACGCGTTGAAGGGGGACACGGCCGAACCCAGGTCGCGCAGCAGCTGCACCCGCGCCTTGAGGATGTAGGCCAGGTTCGCCCCCAGTGCGCCGTCCACGCCCAGGTCGCGGGCGAAGACCAGGTTGTTGTAGGACTCATCCGGGGTGTTGAAGCCCGGGAACTTCTGCGGGTCGGCCCCGAAGTCGAAGTTGCCCGAATCCACGATCACCCCGGCGATCGCGGTGCCGTGCCCGCCCAGGTACTTCGTGGCCGAGTGGATGACGATGTCCGCGCCGGACTCGATCGGGCGGATCAGGTAGGGGGTGGACAGGGTGTTGTCCACCAGCAGCGGCACGCCGGCCGCGTGGGCGATGTCCGCGATCGCCGCAATGTCCAGCACGTCCTGGCGCGGGTTGGAGACCACCTCTCCGAACAGCGCCTTGGTGTTCGGGCGGATCGCGGCGCGCCACCCCTGCAGGTCGTCCGGGTCGGCCACGAAGCTGACCTCGATTCCCAGCTTGCGCAGCGTGTGCTTGAACAGGTTCTGGGTGCCCCCGTAGAGGCTGGGGCTGGCCACGATGTGGTCCCCCGCCTCGGCCAGGTTCAGGATCGCGAACGTGGTGGCCGCCTGCCCGGAGGCCAGCAGCAGGGCACCCACCCCGCCCTCCAGGCTGGCGATCCGGTTCTCCACCGCCTCCTGGGTGGGGTTGCCGATGCGGGTGTAGATCGGCCCCAGGTCCTGCAGCGCAAAGCGCTCGGCCGCGGTCTGCGCGGTGGGGAATTCGAAGGAGGTGGTCTGGTAGATCGGCAGGGCCCGGGCCCCGGTGTGCGGGTCCGGGCTTTGCCCGGCGTGGATCTGACGGGTCTCGAATGACCAGTTTTCGCTCATGGTTTTCCTCCCATAGTTCGTTGACTATTCGGGGGTACACCACTGAAATTCACCCTAAGAGGCCGGTGGCCGGTGAGTTCTCAGGGTGTAACCCGCGCTTGTCCTTGGCACACCTAGGTGTGCAGGGCCAGGTCTTCACCCGGGGCACCCCACCGCGGTTGGAGGGTTGCCGCCCAGCAAGCCGGGGCTCGTAGCTGGGACTCATGACCTGCCACCAGTGTGCCGCAGGCGCGGCGGACGATGCAATCGGTGCTGCGTCCGCGGCGTCGCAATCGGTCACACAACAGCCCACCCCTTGCACCGCACTTGGCACGTTCGGGTCGGAACGTCAACACCTGGAGAAATAATTAGGCGACCCTAAGTCGAGACTTGGATCACAAAAATGGCATGATGATCGCATGATGAGGCTAGATCACGTTTCGTATGCATGTGGCCCCGATGGGCTGATGGAAACCGCCGAACGCATCTCCCAGGCCCTGGGCCTGGAGTTCGTCAAGGGTGGGATCCACCCACGATTCGGAACTCGCAATGTAATTTTTCCGCTGCAGCACAACCAGTACCTGGAAGTCGTCGAGGTGCTGGACCACCCGGCAAGCCTCAAGGCCCCCTTCGGGCAGGCCGTGCGCGCCCGTTCCGAACTGGGCGGGGGCTGGATGGGCTGGTGCGTGTCCCTAGATGAGATGGGCCAGGCCGAGCAGCGGCTGGGCCGCCAGGCTGTGCCGGGCAACCGCAAGTTCCCCGACGGGCGCGAACTGACCTGGCAGCAGATCGGGATCAAGGGCCTGATCGCCGACCCGCAGGTGCCCTACCTGCTGCGCTGGGACGACGGCACCGAGGACCTGCACCCCTCCCGCGCCCTGGACCCGGTGGGCTTCATCGATGAGATCACCATCGCCGGCTCCCGCGACCGGGTGCTGGAGTGGCTGGGCAAGCCCGATGAGGTGCAGCTGGGCGAGGTCACCATGAGCTACCAGTCCCCCAACGGGACCCCGGGCATCCTCTCGGTCACCTTCCAGACCCCCAAGGGCGAGGTCGTGCTGTAGCCAAGGACGCAAGGATCAGGGGCAGGGCGTGAACCGCGAGGGTTCGCCCCCTGCCCCTGGTCCGTTAACCCGCCGGCGCCGCGGCGCAAAGGCCGGGCGGCCGCCTCAGCCGCCGATCCCGATCGCCGGACCGATCAGCGCGAAGCCCACAAAGCCCACCGCGTCGAGCAGGAAGTGCGCGATCACCAGCGGCATCACCCGCCCCCACCGCAGGTACACCCAACCGAACACGGCGCCCATCACCGCGTTGCCGATGAACGGCCCGAATCCCTGGTACAGGTGGTAGCTGCCGCGCAGCAGCACCGAACCCAGAAGCAGCGCCCAGGGGGCGATCTTCAGCGCCCGGCCGTGGGCGAAGAGGAAGGCCAGCATGAGCACCTCCTCCAGCACCGCATGGCGGGCCGCGGACAGCAGCAGCACCGGCACCGTCCACCAATTCCCCTCCAGGTTCGCCACCGACAGCGCGGTGGTCAGCCCCAGCGCCCGCCCCGCCGCGTACAGGCCCAGGGTGCCCAGCCCCATCGCCAGGAACAAGCCGACGCCCCAGGCCGCGTCCCGGCCGGGCCGGCGCAAATCGAACCCCACCTGCCGCGGCCCGAGCCCCAGGCTGCGCGCCATGAAGTACAGCGCCAGCGCCACCGGCACCAGGGCGAAGGCGATGTCCAGCAGCTGGTAGGTCAGATCGAACCAGGGCCGGGCGCTGAGCGGGTTGTTCATCGAGGTGGTCTGCTCACCCAGCGGAGCACGGGTCACCTTGTCCAGGAAGCTGACGATCGAATACACCGCGCTTTGGCCCAGCGACAGCGCCAGCACCAAAAAGATCTCGAATTTCAGCGGCCCCGCCTGCCGCGGGCCGTCTGCCAGATTGCTTTGCACCCCTTGATCCTATGCGCGCCCGCTGTGCTCGGGCTGAAGCACCGCGGTGGCTGCGATAGCGTTGGAACCGCTCGGCCCGCAGGTCCGGGCGCCGCCCCGCCCACCACACACCTAGGGAGAACCCGTGAGTCGAGCCGCCACCGATGCCGAACTGGCCCTGGCCCGGCGCCTGGCCCCGCAGCTGTCCTGGCAAGGGGCCCGGGTGGAGGAAGGCGGGCAGTTCCACCGGGTGCTGCTGGGCAACGAGCAGGCGGTGATCCACATGGCCCGCACCCCGCAGGCCAGCGCGGCCATGCCCCGCAGCGTGGCCCTGCACCGGGCCGTCCCCGCACGCCTTGCCTGGCAGGTGCCCACCGCGCTGCGCGATCGGA
>NZ_JAVGCZ010000075.1:0-13166 GCF_052928425.1 Glutamicibacter sp. BSL13 | reverse complement strand
GCCTGCCGCGCCCGTTCGGCCTGGCTGGCGGCCAGCTCCTTGGCGGTGCGCACGTTCTGGGCCCAGAGCATCGGGGTGAACAGCACGAACCCGATCGTGAACACGGTGAGCACCACCGCGCTGGCCCCGGCGTCGCTGGCCCATTGCGCGGCGGCGGCCAGCACCGTGAACGTGGCCAGTAGTGTTCCGGTGACATTGCGGGTGCGCGGCGGGCAGAGCAGGAAGATCGTGAACACGGTTTCGAAGATCAGGAAGTAGCCGCCGATGCTGCCCATCGCCAGCAGTACCGAGCCGGCCGCGGCCATGCCCAACGCGCAGGGCAGCGGGGCGCGGCGGCGCAGCAGGATGCATCCGACGCCGGCCAGCAGCACCAGCGGCCACCAGGCGGCCAGCGTTGCGGGCAACACCGGGGTGTTCACCAGCCCGGCGGCATGCAGCACCACGGCCAGCACCAGGTAGGTGATGGCCACCTCCGGCTCCTGCTCGCCGCTGATGAACCGCCGCCGGGTATGCGAAAAATCGATCTTCACCCCTCCATCATGGTCCACCGGCCCGTCCGCTGCCGTCCCCCAAAGGTAGGACACCGGCGTGGACCGATGCCCGATGTGCCCGTTCCCGCCCACTGGCAGGCTCGATGGCATGGACTTCATGCAACAGGCACCGGCCGCCGCACTGGCCGTACTTGCCCTCATCGACGCCACCAGCATCGGCACCCTGGTGATCCCGATCTGGCTGCTGCTGCGCCGCGACTACCGCCGCGCCATTCCCAAGGTACTGGCCTACCTGGGCATCATCGCCGTCTTCTACTGGCTGCTGGGCTTGGGGTTGCGGGCCGGCTGGCTGGCCGGCACCCAGCTGCTGCCGGACGGGTTCTTCGACGCCCCGCTGCTGCGGATGCTCGCGCTGCTGGTGGGCGGGGCCATGCTCACCTGGGCGCTGCTGAGCAAACCGGCGGGCAAGGATGCCGCCGGGACCCCGCAAGGCCCCACGCCGCCCGCCCCGGCTGAGCACGCCGCCGGCCGCACACCGGGCACGGAGCCGGCACCTGCGGCGAAGCCCGGGACGACGGCGGTGGCCCACGACCAGGCGGTGCCGGCCCGGCTGCGCCGGCACCTGGGCGCCGCACTGGATTCCTGGGCGGGGGTGATCGTGCTGGCCCTGCTGGCCGGTTTGCTGGAGGTGCCGACCATGCTGCCCTACCTGGGGGCCCTGGGGCTGATGGGAACGCTGGGTTGGAGCGGCCTCGTGCAGGGCGCCGTGCTGGGCGTCTACTGCCTGGTGATGATCCTGCCGGCCCTGGGCCTGGTCGCGGTGCGGCGCCTGGCCGGATCGCGGATGGACCGGTGGCTGCAGCGGGTCGGGGCGAAGCTGGGACGCTACGCGGCGGAGACCGGGGCCTGGGTGGTGGGCATCGTCGGCTTCCTGCTGGTGCGTTTTGCCTTCTCACCCCGGCCCGACGGGCAGGGGCTGTGGGGCGGGCTGCGCCGGCTGCTGGAGGGGATCCTGCCGTTCTGAGCCCGCCTGGGCACCGGTGCCGGCGGCGGGCCTGACGCTGTGGGCGAAGCGACGGGCCGAAAGTTGGTGGCCGCCGCGAACCGATGGGAGAATGGGTGGCATGGAATCTCTAGGCAGCAACGCATCACGCGGGAAGAAGTTGACGCTGAACGCGTCCACCGTCTCCATGGGCGTGATGCTCATCATCCTCCTGGTCGCGGTCATCTTCGCCGCCAACTCGAACCAAATCGTCGGGTGGTTCGTGGTCGTCATTTCCGGAGGCTGGCTGCTGCTCTCGGCGTTCCTGGTGTTCGGGCTCAAGCGTGGGGCGGACCGGATCAACACCTCGCTGCGTGAGGCCACCGTGGCCGTCGCCGACCGGGCCAAGGGTGGTTCCACCGTCGTGATCGATGAGGCCACCAGCCAGCGCGACATGAAGCTGGACCACTCCTTCAAGATCGTGCAGGTGCAGGCCGGGGTGATCCAGCAGGAGCTGGAGAAGGCCGGTCCCGAGTCGCGCGCCATGATCGACCGGGCCCTGGACACCATCAACATGACCGCTGCCAACGCCCGGGACATGATGAAACCCCATGAGCAGCCGATCGACGGCGAGATCATCGACTAGTTTTTGTTACCGCACAGCGCAGCGTCCTGCCCGGGCGTTGCGCTGTCTTTTTGTAAGGTGGAACCGTGATACCTACCAGCTCGGAAATCCTGAACAAGAATGCCGGCGCCGTGCGTGTGGCCTCGGTGAACGTCAACGGCATCCGTGCCGCCTACCGCCGCAACATGGCGGACTGGATTGCGGCGCGCGACGTGGACATCCTGTGCCTGCAGGAAGTGCGCGCACCGGACAAGATCGTGCGCGAGCTGGTGGGCGAGGGCTGGCACATCCTGCATGCCGAGGCCAAGGACAAGGGCCGGGCCGGGGTGGCGATCCTCTCCCGCGCCGAACCGGTGGCGGTGCGCGAGCACATTGGCGATGAGTACTTCGCCGAGTCCGGACGCTGGGTGGAGGCGGACTTCACCATGGCCGACGGCTCGACGCTGTGCGTGGTCTCCGCCTACGTGCACTCCGGGGAGCTGAACACCCCCAAGCAGGAGGACAAGTACCGCTTCCTGCAGCGGATGACCGAGCACCTGCCGGTGCTGAAGGCCACCAAGGACCATGTGCTGGTCGTGGGCGACCTGAACGTGGTGCACACCGAACGCGACATCAAGAACTGGAAGCCGAACCACAACAAGCGTGCCGGGGTGCTGGACGAGGAGATCGCCTACTTCAACGGCTTCTTCGGCGAGCAGATCGGCTACATGGACGTGGCCCGGACCCTGGCCGGTGACGAGCAGGGCCCCTACACCTGGTGGTCCTGGCGCGGCCAGGCGTTCGTGAACAACGCCGGCTGGCGCATCGACTACCACATGGCCACCCCGGAGCTGACCGCCAAGGCGATCAAGGCCCACGTGGACCGTGCCAGCGAATACGCCCTGCGTTTCTCCGACCACGCACCGCTGGTCGTCGACTACCAGTTCTAAGGATCGAAATCTCATGAGCACCACCCGTCCCCGCGTCCTGTCGGGCATGCAGCCCTCCGGCGACTCCCTGCACCTGGGCAACTACCTCGGAGCGCTGGTCAACTGGGTCAAGACCCAGGATCAGTACGACGCGTTCTTCTTCATCCCGGACATGCACGCGATCACCGTCGCGCAGGACCCGGCGGACCTGCAGGCCCGCACCCGCAAGACCGCCGCCCAGTTCATCGCCGGGGGCATCGACGTGGAGAAGTCCACCCTCTTCGTCCAGTCCCAGGTTCCCGAGCACGCCCAGCTGGCCTGGGTGTTCAACTGCATCACCGGGTTCGGTGAGGCCAGCCGAATGACCCAGTTCAAGGACAAGACCGCCAAGGGCGGCACCGAGAACGCCAGCGTCGGGCTGTTCACCTACCCGGTGCTGATGGCCGCGGACATCCTGCTCTACCAGCCCGAAGGGGTGCCGGTGGGCGATGACCAGCGCCAGCACGTGGAGCTGACCCGCACCCTGGCCCAGCGCTTCAACCACCGCTTCGGGCAGACGTTCGTGGTGCCCAAGGCGCAGATCCCGGCCGAGGGGGCGCGGATCTACGATCTGCAGAACCCCACCGCGAAGATGTCCAAGTCCGCGGAGTCGCCCAACGGGCTGATCAACGTGCTCGATGAGCCGAAGCTGATCGCCAAGCGGATCAAGTCCGCGGTCACCGACACCGGCACCGTCATCGCCTACGACAAGGAAAACCAGCCCGGGGTCTCGAACCTGCTGGACATCCTGGCCGCGGTCACCGAACGCCCGGTGCCGCAGCTGGTCGCCGAGTTCGAGGGCAAGATGTACGGGCACCTGAAGGTCGCCGTGGCCGATGCGGTGGTCGAACGGCTCACCCCGATCCGCGAACGCACCCTGGAGCTGCTCGATGACCCGGCCGAGCTGGACCGGTTGCTGCTGACCGGGGCGAACAAGGCCCGTGAGGTGGCCAGCCGCACCGTGGCCGACGTGTACGAGAAAGTCGGTTTCCTGCCGCCGTTGGGAAGCCTGCGGTAGCGGTGCAGCCGCACCCGGTCCCGCCTGAGGACCCCCAGTACACGCTGGGGGTCGTCATCCCGGTGCCCGAACCGCCGCGCACCCAGCTGCGCGACTGGCGGGCCAGCTACGGGGGCCAGGCCAGCCTGCTCATCGAACCGCACATCACCCTGGTCACCGGGTCGCTGAACGGCGGCGCCAGCTGGCAGGACGCGGCGCAGCACCTGCAGCGGGTCTGCGCCGCACAGCCCCCGTTCACCGTGCAGCTGGGAGCGGCGATCTCCTTCCGGCCGCTGAGCCCGGTGGTGTATCTGCCGCTGCGCCAGGGGCTGGACGCCTGCCGGCAGCTGCACCAGGCGCTGCTGCACGGCCCGCTGCGCCACGACTCGCCCTTCGAGTACCACCCGCACCTGACGATCGCCCAGAACGTCACCGACGCCGAACTGGACGCGGCCCTGCACGCATTGTCCGGGGTGGAGCTGCGCTTCACCGTGGACCAGGTGCAGCTCTTTGCGATGCACGCCGGCACCTGGCAGCTGCGCGAACAGCTGGCGCTGCTGGGCTAGGCACGATACCGGCCGATCCTGGCCGATACCCATACGGAAGGCACCGCTGCCGCCCATTGCCCTGCGGTGGCGCGAAAGGCAAAAAACCTCCGCGGTGCAGCAGCACCACGGAGGTTTTTTCACGCCCTAGCGCACGCGGCGCCCGGGACCGGTCCCTGGACCGTTGCCCGCAGGCAGGGTCCTAGACGGTCGCCTTCGCGCGAACGTTGGACTCGATCTGCGAGCCGACGTTCTCGTCGATGTTCTTCCAGTACTGGATGGCGTTGGACAGAACCGGCTCGATGACGCCCTCCAGGGCGCCGGTGACGGTCTGCACCAGACGGGCACGCTGCTCGTCGTCCATGACCTCGCGCACCAGGATGCCCGGCTGCACGAAGTCGCCATCGTCCTCACGCAGGGTGTAGGACGAGCGCACCAGGTCTCCATCGGATTCGAAGGAGTTGTCGACCGGGCCGGTCTCATCGCTCCAGGAATCACCGAAGGAGTTCGGGACGTAGTAGCTGCGGGCACCGGAGTGCTCGTACCACATGTTGCCCTCGAAGTTGTAGCTGTGCACCGGAACCTTCGGGCGGTTGACCGGCAGCTGCTGGAAGTTGGTGCCGATGCGGTAGCGCTGGGCATCCGCGTAGGCGAAGTTGCGGCCCAGCAGCATCTTGTCCGGGCTCATGCCCATGCCGGGAACCATGTTCGCCGGCGAGAAGGCGGCCTGCTCGATCTCGGCGAAGAAGTTCTCCGGGTTGCGGTTCAGGGTCAGGGTGCCGACCTTGATGCGCGGGTAGTCCTTCTTCGACCAGGTCTTGGTCAGGTCGAACGGGTTGTAGCGGTAGGTCTTGGCCTCTTCATACGGCATGACCTGGATGTACAGGTCCCACTGCGGGAAGTTGCCTTCCTTGATGGCGTTGAACAGGTCGCGGCGGTGGAACTCGGCGTCCGCACCTGCCAGGCGCTCGGCCTCGGCACCGTCGATGGTCTCGAACTTGTCCGACTGCTTGTTGATGAAGTGGTACTTCACCCAGAACTTCTCGCCGGCTTCGTTGACCCACATGTAGGTGTGCGAGCCGTAGCCGTTCATTTCACGCCAGGTCTTCGGCAGGCCGCGGTCACCCATGATGTAGGTGACCTGGTGGGCCGACTCGGGGTTCTGGGTCCAGAAGTCCCACTGCATGGTGCCGTCGCGCAGGCCCGAATCCGGCAGGCGCTTCTGCGAGCGGATGAAGTGCGGGAACTTCATCGGATCACGCAGGAAGAACACCGGGGTGTTGTTGCCCACCAGGTCGAAGTTGCCTTCGGTGGTGTAGAACTTCAGGGCGAAGCCGCGCACGTCGCGCCAGGTGTCCGGGGAGCCGAGCTCACCGGCCACGGTGGAGAAACGCAGCAGGGTCTCGGTCTTGACACCCTTCTGGAACAGTGCAGCCTTGGTGTACTGCGAGACGTCCTCGGTAGTCTCGAATTCGCCGAAGGCGCCAGCGCCCTTGGCGTGCGGACGACGCTCCGGAACGTTCATGCGGTTGAAGTGCTGCAGGGTCTCGACCAGGTGGTGGTCGTGCAGCACGATGGGGCCATCGGCACCCACGGTCAGCGAGTTGCGGTCGCTGACGGCTGGGATGCCAGCCTGAGTGGTCGAACCGGTGTGGTGACCGTTGTTTTCGGCAGCCATGTGCTCTCCTTTGTTTGGATCCGGCTAGGTGGTCAGGGAAGGTTCAGTCCAGCGGACGCCGCACACTTGGCGCAGGTCCCGTGATAGAGGACTTCAGCCACGGAGATTTTCATCCCGCGGACGATGTTGGGGTCCAGGCAGGCCGGCGCCGTGGTGGGCAGCGCGACATCCTCGACGAGTCCGCACTGCGTGCAGACGGCATGGTGGTGGTCGGTGATGCGGGTTTCGTAGCGTGCCCCCGCATGCGGCACATCCAGCCGACGCAGCAGCCCGGAGCTGGCCAGGTCGTTCACCACGGTGTGCACGGTGCCCAGGGCGATCCCGGGGATCTCCTGCTGGGCGTGGCGGTGCAGCTCATCGGCGGTGGAATGCGGGTGGCGGGTGGCACAGTCCAGGACGGCCACACGCTGCTTGGTCACACGCCGGCCCGCGGCGCGCAGGGGCTCGGCCCAGCGTGCATGCGAAGCGTCGGTCTGATCGTGTGCCATATCTCTATCATGCCACAAACTTGAATAGTTCAAAATAAGCATGGGGTGGATTTTCGCTGGGAGACTAATCTCCTCCTGCCGGATCCGCCCTGCGGTAGCGGCACCTTTGGGGAGCCGGCGCCGGCCGGGGGAGGGGATGGCAAAGGGGCCCCGAACCGCAGTGGTTCGGGGCCCCTCGGGTGCCGTCCGGCAGCTGATTAGATGGTGCGCGACAAGATGGCCTGCTTGACCTCGGCGATCGCCTTGGTCACCTGGATGCCACGCGGGCACGCCTCGGTGCAGTTGAAGACGGTGCGGCAGCGCCATACGCCTTCCTTGTCGTTCAGGATCTCCAGGCGCATGTCCCCGGCCTCGTCACGCGAGTCGAAGATGAATCGGTGGGCGTTGACGATCGCGGCCGGGCCGAAGTACTGGCCATCGGTCCAGAACACCGGGCAGGAGCTGGTGCACGCGGCACACAGGATGCACTTGGTGGTGTCGTCGAAGCGCTCACGGTCCTCGACGGACTGGAAACGCTCGCGGGTCGGCTCGTGGCTGTTGTTGATCAGGAACGGCATGATCTCGCGGTAGGACTGGAAGAACGGCTCCATGTCCACGATCAGGTCCTTCTCCAGCGGCAGGCCCTTGATCGCCTCAACGGTGATCGGCTTGGAGGTGTCCAGGTCCTTGAGCAGGGTCTTGCAGGCCAGGCGGTTGCGGCCGTTGATGCGCATGGCATCGGAGCCGCAAATGCCGTGGGCGCAGGAGCGGCGGAACGACAGCGAGCCGTCGTGCTCCCACTTGACCTTGTGCAGGGCGTCCAGCACGCGGTCGGTGCCGTACATGGTCAGCTTGAAGTCTTCCCAGTAGGCCTCGGACTTGCTCTCGGGCAGGTAACGGCGAACACGCAGGGTGATGTTGAAGGTAGGGATTTCTCCGCCGCCGCCAACACCGGGCTTCAGCTCGATCTTTGATGCTGGTTCTGGCTGTTCGGTGCTCATTAGTACTTACGCTCCATCGGCTGGTAACGGGTGAAGACCACCGGCTTGGTCTCCATGCGGATGCCCTTGATGTCCTCGGTGACGGCATCGGCGTCGCGGTAGGACATCGAGTGCTTCATGAAGTTCTCGTCATCGCGGTCCGGGAAGTCCTCGCGGTAGTGGCCGCCGCGCGATTCCTTGCGGTGCAGGGCTGCCACGGTCATGACCTCGGCAAGGTCCAGCAGGAAGCCGAGCTCGATGGCTTCGAGCAGATCCAGGTTGAAGCGCTTGCCCTTGTCCTGGATGCCGATGTTCTTGTAGCGCATGCGCAGGTCCTCGATCACGTCGCGGGCCTCCTTCAGCGAACGCTCGTCGCGGAACACCTGGACGTTGCTGTCCATGGTCTCCTGCAGGATCGAACGCAGCTCGGCGACCTTCTCGGTGCCGTTGGAGTCCATCAGCGCGCCGATCTGGCTGGTGACGAACTGCTCGCTGTCCTCCGGCAGGTCGACGAAGTCGGCGTCCTTGGCGTATTCGGCCGCGGCCACACCGGCGCGCTTGCCGAAGACGTTGATGTCCAGCAGCGAGTTGGTGCCCAGGCGGTTCGAACCGTGCACGGACACGCAGGCGACCTCACCGGCGGCGAACAGGCCCGGGACGACGGTGTCGTTGTCCTGCAGCACCTGGGTCTTGATGTTGGTCGGCACACCGCCCATGGCGTAGTGCGCGGTCGGGTACACCGGGACCGGATCGGTGAACGGCTCCACACCCAGGTAGGTGCGGGCGAACTCGGTGATGTCCGGCAGCTTGGATTCGATGTGCTCCGGCTCCAGGTGGGTCAGGTCCAGCAGCACGTAGTCCTTGTTTGGACCGCAGCCGCGGCCCTCGCGCACCTCGTTGGCCATGGCGCGGGCGACGATGTCGCGCGGGGCCAGGTCCTTAATGGTCGGTGCGTAGCGCTCCATGAAGCGCTCACCGTCGGAGTTGCGCAGGATCGCGCCTTCACCGCGGGCACCCTCGGTCAGCAGGATGCCCAGCCCGGCCAGGCCGGTCGGGTGGAACTGGAAGAACTCCATGTCCTCCAGCGGCAGGCCGCGGCGGAAGGCAATGCCCATGCCGTCGCCGGTCAGGGTGTGGGCGTTGGAGGTGGTCTTGAAGACCTTGCCGGCGCCGCCCGATGCGAAGATCACGCTCTTGGCCTGGAACACGTGCAGTTCGCCGGTGGCCAGGTCGTAGGAGACCACGCCGGCCACGCGCTTCTGCTTGTAGGCGGTGCCGTCCTCGCGGTAGGCGTCCTCCTCAACCAGCAGCAGGTCCAGCACGTAGTACTCGTTGTAGAACTCGACGTTGTGCTTCACGCAGTTTTGGTACAGGGTCTGCAGGATCATGTGACCGGTGCGGTCCGCGGCGTAGCAGGCGCGGCGCACGGCAGCCTTGCCGTGGTCACGGGTGTGCCCGCCGAAGCGGCGCTGGTCGATCTTGCCGTCCGGGGTGCGGTTGAAGGGAAGACCCATCTTTTCCAGGTCCAGCACCGCGTCGATGGCTTCCTTGGCCATGATCTCGGCTGCGTCCTGGTCCACCAGGTAGTCGCCACCCTTGATGGTGTCGAAGGTGTGCCATTCCCAGTTGTCTTCTTCAACGTTGGCCAGTGCCGCGCACATGCCACCCTGGGCCGCACCGGTGTGCGAGCGGGTCGGGTAAAGCTTGGTCAGCACTGCGGTACGGGCGCGCTGGCCGGATTCGATCGCGGCACGCATCCCCGCGCCGCCGGCACCGACGATGACGACGTCGTACTTATGTACCTGCATTCTTGAGGCTCTCTTTTCTAGAAATCTATTGCGGTGTGGCGCGCAATTAGGCGCACTGCGGCAGCGGGCTGTTGGCCACGCACGGATCGAAGGTGAAGATCACCAGCGAGCCGAGGACCAGGATGAAGATGGTGGCCACGTACAGCAGCCCCTTCAGCCAAGTGCGGGTCGCGTGCTTCTCGGCGTAGTCGTTGATGATGGTGCGCACACCGTTGGTGCCGTGCAGCATGGAGAGCCACAGCAGGGCCAGGTCCCAGAACTGCCAGACCGGGGAGGCCCACTTGCCGGCCACGAAGCCGAAGGACAGGGCGTTGATGCCGTCGCCAACAATAAGGTTGGCGATCAGGTGACCGAAAATCAGCACGACCAGGACCACGCCGGACAGGCGCATGAACAGCCAGCCGAGCATTTCGAAGTTGCCGCGCGACTTCGGACCGCGAATGTACTTCGGGTCCATGCGCTGGCTGCTGCGCGGAGCTTGAATATCGACACTCATGGCTTAGTGACCTCCGAAGGCGAGCGACAGGTGGCGGATGGCGAATCCGGCGAAGACGACGACCCACAGGCCAAGCACGCCCCACAGCAGCTGGCGCTGGTACTTGGTGCCCTGCTTCCAGAAGTCCACCAGGATCACGCGCAGGCCATTAAAGGCGTGGAAGAGGATGGCGGCAACCAGGGCGGTCTCGCCCAGGGCCATCAACGGGTTCTTGTAGGTGCCGATAACGGCGTCGTATGCGCTGGCATCGACGCGGACGAGTGCAGTATCAAGCACGTGCACCAAGAGAAAAAGGAAAATAACGACACCGGTGACTCGGTGTCCCACCCATGACCACATGCCCTCACGGCCGCGGTAGAGGGTGCCTGACGAAGTCTTCGACACTGAACTAAACCTCCAAGACTCGCAACGGCGCATGTGTATCTTGCACACAATGAAATGTGACGCACTTGTGCGAGCGTTCCTTGCCCGAGTCTAAACCACTCGTGCCGGTGTGTTCTATGTTCTGATTATTTTGTGTGAGCAGGTTCACCGATAGGGGTGAATATTGCGCCGAATGGCCACAAATGCCCGTGGATTAGGGCATTTTTCAATGTTCTAATTATCGCAAATGTGCGCTAAATCCAACGCGCATTGACGCGTTCAAGCCGGGCGCGGATGGGCCAATGAACTAGTCTTGCTGTTGTGAATGAAGACCTGCTAGCGCGTTTCCATGGCGTCATTCCGGCCGGTGGAGTCGGAACCAGGCTGTGGCCACTGTCCCGGGCGTCGGCCCCGAAGTTCCTGCACGATCTGACCGGCTCGGGCTCCACGCTGATCCGGGCCACCTACGACCGCCTGGTGCCGCTGGCCAGTGAGCGGATCATGGTGGTGACCGGCCGGGCGCACCGTGGCGCCGTGCTGAGCCAGCTAAACGAGATCTGCGACGAGAACCTGGTGCTGGAGCCGGAGCCACGTGACTCCGCCGCCGCGATCGGGCTGGCCGCGGCCATCCTGTACCGCCGCAACCCGAACATCATCATGGGCTCCTTCGCCGCCGACCAGGTCATCGGTCCGGTGGAGGTCTTCCAGGAGGCGGTGCGCGAGGCCATCCACACTGCGGCCACCGGCAAGATCGTGACCATCGGCATCCACCCCACCCACCCGTCGACCGGGTTCGGGTACATCCAGACCGGCCTGCCGCTGGAGATCGAGCACGCTCCCACCGCCCGCGCGGTCGCCCAGTTCGTGGAGAAGCCCGACGCGGACACCGCCCGGCAGTACCTGGCCAGCGGCTTTTTGTGGAACGCGGGCATGTTCGTCGCCCCGGTCTCGCTGATGCTCCAGCACCTTCAGGCCAACGAACCGGACCTGCATGCCGGGCTGATGCGCATCGCCGCCGCCTGGGACACCGACCAGCGAGACGCGGTCATGGAGGAAGTCTGGCCCGGGCTGCCGAAGATCGCGATCGACTACGCGGTCGCCGAGCCGGCGGCCGCCGCCGGGGACGTCGCGGTGATTCCCGGCGTCTTCAACTGGGACGACGTGGGCGACTTCGCCGCGATCGGCCGGTTGAACAAGGCCAGCGAGGAAACCGGGGTAACGATCCTGGGCGACAAGGTCCGGGTCTACTCGGACAACGCCTCCGGGGTCGTGTACGGGGACAACCCGCGGGTGGTGGCGCTGATCGGCATCGATGACGTGATCGTGGTGGACACGGCCGATGCGCTGCTGGTGACCACGAAGGAACATGCGCAGCAGGTCAAGCAGACCGTGGAGCAGCTGAAGAAGGACGGCGCCACGGACGTGCTGTAGCCGCAGCCAGCGCCCCGTCCCGGTGGTCGATGCGGGGCTGCGGCGCAAACCAGGCACGCTGCCGATGAAGATGCGAATCGCGGCCCCGGGGATCATCCCCGGGGCCGCGATTTGTCATTGCCGGCGGCTGCCTGCGGCAGCGCCCTAGCGCGGCAGCTCGGTGAGGAACTCGCGCACCAGCGGCCCGGCGGTTTGCGCGCCGCCCTCGCCCTCCTCGACGAAGGCCGCGATCGCCAGGTCGCCCTGCCCGGCAATGGCCCAGGCGTGGGCGTTGCGTTCGGCGTCGTACTCCGCGGTGCCGCTCTTGCCGATCACCGTGCCGCCGGGCACCGAATTCAGCTGCTTCAAGGTGCCGTGGTCCACGACCTCGCCCATCATGGAGCGCAGCTGCTTGGCTTCATCCGCGCTCAGCTCGGTGGCCTGCGTCGAGGGGCTGGGCTGCTGGGACTGCCCGGCGTCCTGCTGGTCCTGCGCGTCGGTGAGCACCAGCTGCGGGTGCACGGTCTCACCGGCCACCACCGAGGCCATCACCGTGGCCATGCCCAGCGGGGAAGCCTGCACCACCCCCTGCCCGATCATGTTGGCCGCCAGCTCCGTGCCCTTGGAATCATCGGGCACCGTGCCGAGGAAGGCGTTGGCGCCGGTGGAATCCTGCGCGTTCAAACCCAGCGAGCCGGCCGCATGGGCGACCTTGGAGGAGCCCAGGTCCGCCCCGGCCTCAACGAAGACCGTATTGCAGGACTGGGCCAGGGCCTCGGACAGCGGCAGCTGGCCCAGCGCGCTGGAGGGGTAGCCGTCGTAGTTCTTGAAGGCCTTGCCATCCACGGTGGTGGTGGCGGGGCAGTCGACCTTGGTGCCCGGGGTGGCCCCGTCGCGCAGCATCGCCAGCGCGGAAATGACCTTGAAGGAGGACCCCGGGGCGTACTTGCCCAGCAGCGCGGTGTTGTAGGCGTTGTCTTCCGGCCCGGAGGCGGCGGCCAGCACGGCCCCGTCGGAGGGGCGCACGGCGACCAGCGCGGCGGGGGAGTCGGTGTCGGCGACCACCGAGTCGGCCAGCTGCTGCAGCTTCGGATCCAGGCTCAGCTCCAGGTCCTTGCCGTTGACCGGCTCGCTGCTGAACAGTTCGTCCTGCTGCTCGTGCTCGGAGTTGTAGCTGCCCACCGTGGTGCCGGCGGTGCCGGCCAGCAGCTGGTTGTACTGGGCCTGCAGCCCGGAGCGTCCCACCTGGTCCCCGGCCTTGACCTTGCCCTCGGACTTCTCGATGATTTCCGCGGTCGCCTGGCCCACGGTGCCCAGCAGCTGGCGGGCGAAGCTGCGGGTGGGGGCCAACGGCAGCTCATCGGGGGTGGCGACCGC
>NZ_JAVGCZ010000074.1:0-13249 GCF_052928425.1 Glutamicibacter sp. BSL13 | reverse complement strand
CAGCCGGGTGAGCAGCACCCGCCACTGTCCAGGGTCCAGGGCCCGGGCCTGCCAGTCAAAGGCACCGGGCTGGTCCCGCTCGAACTCGCGGCGCAGGTTCTGCGGTTCATGATCGGCCAGCAGCACCAGCTGTTCACCGGTCTGCAACCGGGCGAAAAGCTCGAAAATCCGGGCGTGGCGCTGCGGCTTGGGGATCTGGCGCACATCGATGGTCTGCGGGTCTTTGGCGGACAAGGCTTCCTCCATCTCACGGCCTGGGGTGTGCCGGCAGGGTCTGCCGGCTCTTCCCACAGCTTAGCCCCGCCACCTTGGGGAACCGGTTCTTCGCCGGGAGTGCCTAGACTGAAGGGCAGTGGGCGGGTCCGCCGTGCCCGCACCGTGGCCAGCATCGTGGGAAGGAAGCACGCATCATGACAGCACCCCAGCCAGGTTCCAGCGCCGCCGCGCACGCACAGACCCTGCAGGACTTCCAGCACAACCTGGCCTCGGTGCGCGAACGCATCGCCGAAGCCGAACGCGCCGCCGGGCGCGAGCCGGGCTCGGTGCGCCTGCTGCCGGTGTCCAAGACCGTGCCGGAGGAACGCCTGCGCATCGCGATCGGCGCGGGCATGGACTACCTGGGGGAGAACAAGGTGCAGGAGGCCGCGCGCAAGGCGGAGAACCTGGCCGACATCCCGAACCTGAAGTTCTCGGTCATTGGGCACCTGCAAACCAACAAGGCCAAGTACGTGGCCCGCTTCGCCCACGAATTCCAGGCGCTGGACAACCTGCGCCAGGCCACCGCCCTGCAGCGGCGGCTGGAACTGGAGGACCGGACGCTGGATGTGTTCGTCCAGGTGAACACGTCCGCCGAGGAATCCAAGTTCGGACTGGCGCCCGAGGACACTGCGCCTTTCCTCACCCAGCTGCCGGCCTTTGACCGGCTGCGGGTGCGCGGGCTGATGACCCTGGCGATCTTCTCCAGCGACACCGAACGGGTGCGCGCCTGCTTCGTGCGCCTGCGCGAACTGCGTGAGCGGCTGCGCCAGCAGGCCCCTGACACGGTCGGTCTGGATGAACTGTCCATGGGGATGAGCGGGGACTTTGAACTGGCCATCGCCGAGGGCGCGAGCGTGGTGCGGGTCGGCCAGGCGATCTTCGGGGCCCGCGCCCTGCCCGACAGCCACTACTGGCCCGGCTTCGCCGGCTAGCCGCCACCCCCGATCCGACCTAAGAGTTCCACCGGTGACATGCGGCCTTATGCACACGGGGGTGTGAGATTTGTGGCCAAACGTGGCACCTGGGCGCAATGCGTCGTAGGCTCAGCAGTGAGGCAAACGGTGGAAATCGTCCGCCGGCGAAAATGAGGAGGCACTATGCCTACGGTCGCGCAGAACATCATTAGCCAGCTCGAAGTCCAGGGCGTGAAGCGGATGTACGGGATCCCCGGCGATTCGCTCAACGGCCTGACCGACGCGTTGCGGGAAAACGGGCGCATCGAATGGGTGCACACCCGCCATGAGGAGGCCGCCGCGTTCGCCGCCGCCGCCGAAGCCGAGATCACCGGGGAGCTGGCCGTCTGCGTCGGCTCCTGCGGGCCGGGCAACCTGCACCTGATCAACGGGCTGTACGACGCCAACCGCTCCCGCGTGCCGGTACTGGCCATCGCCGCCCACATCCCCACCGAGGAAATCGGCTCCAACTACTTCCAGGAAACGCACCCCACCGACGTGTTCCGCGAATGCTCGGTGTACGTCGAGCAGGTCTCCGACGCCTCGCAGATGCCGCGCATCATGAACATCGCGATGCGCGAGGCCATTGAAAAGCGCGGGGTGGCGGTCCTGGTGATCGCCGGGGACGTGGCCCTGCAGGACATGCCGCGCATCACCCCGCGCAAGATCGCCAAGACCGAACCGCGGGTGCTGCCCAGCGAGGCGGAGATCGAACGCGCCGCCCAGGTGCTTGGCGGCTCCAAGAAGGTCACCATCCTGGCCGGTGCCGGCAGCGCCGGCGCCCACGCCGAGGTGATGGAGCTGGCCGACAAGCTCGCCGCCCCGGTGGTGCACGCGCTGCGCGGCAAGGACCACATCTCCTACGACAACCCGTTCGACGTGGGCCTGACCGGGCTGATCGGCTTCGCCTCGGGCTACCGCGCCATCGAGGACTGCGACGTGCTGCTGATGCTGGGCACCGACTTCCCGTACCAGCAGTTCCTGCCCGAGGAGGCCACCACCATCCAGGTGGACCTGCGCGGTGAACAGATCGGGCGGCGCACCAAGGTGGACATCCCGCTGGTGGGCACCGTGAAGGACACCGCCCGGGCCCTGTCCGAGGTGCTGCCGCGCTCCAAGCACCGCAAGCACCTGGACGAGTCGACCAAGCACTTCGCCAAGACCCGCGAAAAGCTGGACGAGCTGGCCACCCCCTCCAAGCGCGGGGACGCGATCCACCCGCAATACCTGGCCCGCCTGGTCGACCAGGCGGCCAGCGAGGACGCGGTGTTCACCGCGGACGTCGGCTCACCGACCGTGTGGGCGGCGCGCTACCTGAGCATGAACGGCAAGCGCCGGCTGCTGGGCTCCTTCAACCACGGGTCGATGGCCAACGCGCTCTCGCACGCCATCGGCGCGCAGGCCGTGGACCGCAAGCGCCAGTCCATCGCGCTGGCCGGTGACGGCGGGCTGACGATGCTGCTCGGTGAGCTTTTGACCGTGAAGCAGAACGGGCTGAACGTGAAGACCGTGGTGTTCAACAACTCCTCGCTGAACTTCGTGGAGCTGGAGATGAAGGCCGCCGGCTACCTCACCTACGGCACCGCGCTGGAGAACCCGGACTTCGCCGCCGTGGCCGAGGCCATGGGCATCAAGGGCATCCGGGTCACCGACTCGGCGGACCTGCCCGACGCGGTCGAGCAGATGCTGGCCCACGACGGACCGGTGGTGCTCGATGTGCTCACCGACCGCCAGGAGCTGAGCATGCCGCCGACCATCAAGTTCGAACAGGCCAAGGGCTTCGCCCTGTTCGCCATCAAGACCGTGATGTCCGGTCGCGGCGACGAACTGCTGGATCTGGCCAAGACGAACTGGCGCCGAATGTTCTAGGACACCGCCGATGACCCGCACCAGTCCCCGGTAGCCCCAACCGGCACCGCCATGACCGAGCACCAGCTGCCGCAGACCAGCACGCCACTGGACGTGCTGGTCTGCGGCGCGGGGATCGCCGGCAGTGCCGTGGCCGGGCTGCTGCAGCGCAGCGGGCACCGGGTCACCCTGATTGAACGCGCCGGCGCCCACGCCCCGGCCGGATACATGCTCGCCCTCTTCCCGCTGGCCGAGGACCTCTTCCACGCCCTGGGGCTCACCGAAGCCTACCGGCGGCACAGCATCGAGCTGGCCAACTACCGGCTCTACGACCGGCACGGCGCACTGCTGCGCGAGGACCGGCTGGGCGAGCTGATGGGTGCCGCCGGCAGCTACCGCGGCATCGGCCGCGCCGGGCTGCTGCAGCTGCTGCGCTCCGCGGCGGTCCCGGCCTCCTGCAACACGATCCTCACCGACCTGCAGGTCCAGGGGGAGCAGGCCTCGGTGACGCTGCAGAACCCCGAACGGCAATGGACCCAGCGCTTTGACCTGGTGATCGTTGCCGAAGGCATGAACTCCTCCACCCGAACCCTGCTGCGGGTACCCACCCAACGGCTGAACACCGGCTGGGGCGGCTGGGTGGTGTGGGAGGAAACCGAAAGCCGGCGCAGCGTTGAACCCGGCGGGGCAGCTGAACCTGAATCGCCAGCCACCGGCAGTGAACTGTGGGGCAACGGCTACTTCATGGGCGCCTACCCGGTCCCCGGCGCCACCGGCTTCTTCCTGGGCGGGCCCAGCGCCTTGTGCCAGGCCGGGCCGGCCGGCTTCCTGGACACCGTCTACCGCGACACCGGGGCCATCCCGCAGGAATTTCGCACCGTCGGGGACACGCTGATGTCCCAGCAGCACCCCTACTACTGGAACCTGGAGGACGTGCGGGCCAGCCGGTGGGTCAGCGGGCCGGTGGTGCTGCTCGGGGACGCGGCCGCCGGCTTCCTGCCCACCGCCGGGATCGGGGCCGGGATGGCCCTGGATTCGGCCTGGCTGCTGGCCGGCGCCCTGGCCGAACACGGCCGCTACCCGCTGCCGCAGCTGCTCGCGGGCTACCTGAAGGCCGCAAGGCCCCGCGTGCTGGCCGCCCAGGACAACTCGCGCCGGCTGGCCCGGCTGATGTTCCGGCGCAGCGCCGCCTGGGCCGCCGTGCGCGACGCGCTCACCCGGCGGGCCAGTGTCGCCGCCGTGTTGGGTCCGATCCGCAGCATCATCGACACCCGTCCGGACATCGGCGGGCTGCTGCGTCAAATGTGAAGCCCATGCCCGTAGGAGCCTATGCTTAAGCAGGACCGTGCCCGCCGGGGCACCACGTTTTGCGGACGTTCAGATCGACTACGTTGAAGAAGAGGCCTGTACGCTTTCATGACATCGCAACCAGCTGCGGCGCACGCCGCGACCATCGAGGATTTCACCCACAACCTGCAGGCGGTTCACCAGCGCATCGCCGCGGCGGCCACCGCGGCCGGCCGGAACCCGAAGGACGTACGGCTGCTGCCGGTAACCAAGACCATCCCCTCCCAGCGGTTGCGCCTGGCCATTGCCGCCGGCGTTGACACGCTGGGGGAGAACAAGGTGCAGGAGGCCCTGGCCAAGAGCGAGGAGCTGGCGGACCTGACCCACCTGCGCTACGCCATCATCGGGCCCCTGCAGCGCAACAAGGCCAAGTTCGTGGCCCGTTTCGCCCACGAGTTCCACGCCCTGGACTCGCTGCGCCTGGCCGAGACCCTGCAGCGCCAACTGGAGGCCGCCGAGCGGACCCTGGAGGTCTACATCCAGGTCAACACGTCCGGCGAGGACACCAAATCCGGGATCCAGGCCGACGAGGCCGCCGAACTGGCCGCCGCGCTAAAGCCCCTGGACCGCCTGGAACTGCGCGGGCTGATGACGATGGCGGCCCACTCCACCGACCAGGCGATGGTGCGGGCCAGTTTCCGGCGGCTGCGCGAGTGCGCCGAGTCGGTGCGCGATGCCGCGCCCAACCCGGAACGCTTCACACAGCTGTCCATGGGCATGAGCGGGGACTTCGAGCTGGCCATCGCCGAAGGCGCCACCGTGGTGCGCGTGGGCCAGGGAATCTTCGGCGCCCGCCACTATCCGGACCGGCCCGCGCAGTGAGCGGGCTGGAACTGGACCGACGCCCGGTCAAGGCCGTGGTGATCGGATCCCAGCTGGCCTACGGCGCGGTGGGAAACAACACCGTGGCCCGGATGATCGAGGCGGCCGGGCACCGCTGCGTGCAGGTGCCCACCGTGGTGCTCAGCAACCTGCCGCACTACCCGAGCCTGGCCGGGGGCCCGGTGCCCGAGACCTGGCTGACCGGGTTCCTTGACGACCTGCTGGCTCGCCAGGTGCTCGATGACACCCAGTACGTGTTCGTCGGCTACCTGGGTGAGGCCCGGCAGGCCGGGATCATCGCCGCCTGGTATCTCCGGGCCCGTGAGCTCTACCCGCAGCTAAAGCTGATCCTGGACCCGGCCATGGGTGATGACGATGTGGGGCTCTACACCCACCAGGACGTTGCCGACGGCTACCGGGAGCACCTGCTGCCCATCGCGTGGCTGAGCACCCCGAACCGCTTTGAGCTGGCGCTGTTCAGCGGGGAGCCGATCTACGACGAGCAGGACGCGGCGAACGCGTGCCTGGACTTGATGGAGGCCGGCTGCCGCTACGTGGTGCTCACCTCCGCGCCCACCGATGATCCGTCCCTCATCGGCTGCCTGATCGCACTGGACGAGGAGCATTTCGAGCAGGTGGACACCGCCAGGGTCACCAGCACCGCCAAGGGCGCGGGAGACTGCTTCGCCGGGCTGATGATCGGTGAACTGCTGCGCGGCAGCGAGCTGCTGCCGGCAGTGGAGCAGGCGGTGCTGGGAACCTCGAGCGCGCTCTCCGGCAACCATCCGCTGTTCTAGAGGTCGCGCGGGCTGGGGACACTTGTCTCGAGCCCGCGCGGCCTTCCGCATGCCCGCACACTCTCGTGCACTGGTATCAGTCTGTGTCAGGCAAGGGCGGTTGGCCCCGATCAGTCGGTGGCGGGCGGTCTGTGGCGGTGAAAACGGGTGCGGAATAGTTTCCCACATTCGGCGATATTGAAGCCTAAACGTCGGTGCCGGGGATGACACTAGGGATAGGTCCGGCAGCCGTCGCCCGGCACTAGATAGTGTGTCCGCCGCAGGCTCGCCCAACACGCCGAAAGGAGTCTCACAAAAGAATTTTTAACGCACATCGAGCCGTCCACCGGCTGTGGACAAGATGGGGCCCACCCCGAGAAATCGCGGTTTAAACCGGGCCTCTTATCCACAAGACGTGTGGACTTGACAATGGCCGAATGACATACTTGTAATACATCATGTTGTGGCTGCTTGCACGGGCCAACACAAGATGTAGTATTGAACCCGATGGCGCGTTAGGCGCCGGAAACACCTCGATAACACGGTTTCGGGGCATTTGAGAGGCGGCCGCGTGACGAACCCTTGAAGGGTGTCGCAGAGCCAAAAAGGGACTTTCCAAAGGGGAACAGGGACATGACCGTCACGGTATACACCAAGCCATCCTGCGTGCAGTGCAACGCCACTTATCGAGCCCTGGATAAGAAGGGCATCGTGTACAACAAGGTCGACATCTCCCAGGACGCCGCAGCGCTGGAGCGTGTGCGCAACCTGGGCTACATGCAGGCCCCTGTCGTCATCACCGACAACGACCACTGGTCCGGCTTCCGCCCGGACAAGATCGAGACTCTGGCCCAGGCAAACTAGGCTCAGCCACTCGAAACAACCACGGGTTTTACTCGTCTCAACTAGTAAGCGGAGGCGATCGACTTGCCACCATCAGCGCTGGCCGAGAATCAGCAGTTGGATGAGGCTAGCCACGCCGTGCAGTACACCGACCAGAAGTTGATTTACTTCTCTTCTGCGTCGGAGTACACGCACCGGTTTGTGCAAAAACTGAATATCGGTTCGGCGCGCATCCCCTTGTTTGCGCGCGAACCAGAACTCATTGCCACCAAGCCCTACGTTCTGGTGATTCCCACTTATGGGGGAGAGAACGGAAAACGGGCAGTTCTACCGCAAATTCTGAATTTCTTGAGGAATGAACAGAACCGCCGGCTTCTTCAGGGAGTCATCGGCTCGGGCAACACCAACTTCGGCACCACATATTGTCTGGCGGCTAAACGCGTCGCAGCCAAATGCCAGGTGCCGGTTCTATACACATTTGAATTGATGGGGACATCGGAAGACGTCCACAAAGTCAAAGAAGGGCTTGATACCTTTTGGACACTAAAGTCTCAGAAGCGGACCTGATGAAGGATGCCAAGGAGCTTCCTGCGAACCTGCAGGGACTGAGCTACAACGACCTGAACGCCATGCTGAACCTCTACGGTCCCGATGGCAAGATCCAGTTCGAGGTCGACCGTTACGCGGCGCGCCAGTACTTCCTGGACCACGTCAACAACAACACCGTGTTCTTCCACGACCTGGATGAGAAGCTCGAATACCTGGTGAAGAACGATTACTACGAGCGGGAAACCCTCGACCAGTATTCGATGAACTTCATCCGCGGTCTCTACAAGCGCGCCTACAACCACAAGTTCCGCTTCCAGACCTTCCTGGGCGCTTTCAAGTTCTACACCTCCTACACGCTGAAGACCTTTGACGGCAAGCGTTACCTGGAACGCTACGAAGACCGCGTGTGCATGGTGGCCCTGCATCTGGCCCGCGGGGATGAGCAGCTGGCCGAAAAGCTGGTCGATGAGATCATCTCCGGCCGTTTCCAGCCGGCAACCCCCACCTTCCTGAACGCCGGCAAGGCGCAGCGTGGCGAACTGGTCTCCTGCTTCCTGCTGCGCATCGAAGACAACATGGAGTCCATCGCCCGCGCGGTGAACTCTTCGCTGCAGCTGTCCAAGCGCGGCGGCGGTGTCGCCCTGGCGCTGACCAACCTGCGTGAGTACGGGGCCCCGATCAAGCAGATCGAGAACCAGTCCTCCGGCGTCATTCCAGTCATGAAGCTGCTGGAAGACTCCTTCTCCTACGCCAACCAGCTCGGTGCCCGCCAGGGTGCCGGTGCCGTCTACCTGAACGCGCACCACCCGGACATCCTGCGCTTCCTGGACACCAAGCGCGAGAACGCGGACGAGAAGATCCGCATCAAGACCCTCTCGCTCGGCGTGGTCGTTCCGGACATCACTTTTGAGCTGGCACGCAAGAACGAGGACATGTACCTGTTCAGCCCCTACGACGTGCAGCGCGTCTACGGGGTGCCGTTCAGCGAAATCTCGGTGACCGAGAAGTACTACGAGATGATTGATGACTCGCGCATCAAGAAGACGAAGATCAACGCCCGCGACTTCTTCACCACCATCGCCGAGATCCAGTTCGAATCCGGGTACCCGTACTTGATGTTCGAAGACACCGTGAACCGGGCCAACCCGATCGCCGGACGAATCACCATGTCCAACCTGTGCTCGGAAATCCTGCAGGTCTCCTCGCCGTCGGAATACAACGATGACCTGAGCTACGCCCGTGTCGGCAAGGACATCTCCTGCAACCTGGGCTCGATGAACATCGCCAAGGCTATGGACGGCAAGGACTTGGCCGGCTCGGTGGACATCGCCATCCGTGCGCTGACCGCGGTCTCGGACATGTCCGACATCAACTCGGTTCCCTCCATTGCCGACGGCAACTCGCGTTCTCACGCCATCGGCCTGGGACAGATGAACCTGCACGGCTACCTGGCCCGTGAGCACGTGCACTACGGTTCCGAAGAAGGCTTGGACTTCACCAACATCTACTTCTACACCGTGGTGTTCCACGCCCTGAGCGCCTCGAACAAAATCGCGATCGAGCGCGGCGAGACCTTCGACGGCTTCGAGAACTCGAAGTACGCCTCGGGAGAGTTCTTCGACAAGTACACCGACCAGGTGTGGGAGCCGGCCACCGAGCGTGTTCGCGAACTGTTCGCCGACATCCAGATCCCTACCCAGGAAGACTGGAAGAAGCTGAAGGCCTCCATCATGGAGCACGGCATCTACAACCAGAACCTGCAGGCGATCCCGCCGACCGGATCGATCTCCTACATCAACAACTCGACTTCCTCCATCCACCCGGTGGCCTCGAAGATCGAGATCCGCAAGGAAGGCAAGATCGGCCGCGTCTACTACCCGGCGCCGTTCATGAACAACGAGAACCTGGAGTACTACCAGGACGCGTACGAGATCGGCTACGAGAAGATCATCGACACCTACGCCGCTGCCACCCAGCACGTGGACCAGGGCCTGTCGCTGACCCTGTTCTTCAAGGACACGATCACCACCCGCGACATCAACAAGGCCCAGATCTACGCATGGCGCAAGGGCATCAAGACCCTGTACTACATCCGCCTGCGCCAGCTGGCCCTGGAAGGCACCGAGGTCGACAACTGCGTCTCGTGCATGCTCTAACCTGAGCTGGCCCGACTCGCACCGCGAGGGGCGCAACAAACGAGGCATCTGAAGACCGCAATGTTTTCAGATGCCTCGTTTGCTTCCAGACAGTACCGGAGAACCCACAGGTGCCCCCTCCAGCCAGACCGGAATCCGCCTGCGGCGGTAGACTTAAACCACCAAACCACGACTCTTCAACGAGGAACCATGACCGAGAAGATTCAGCTCACCAACAAGGTCGAAGCCATTAACTGGAACCGCATCCAGGACGAGAAGGACGTTGAAGTCTGGAACCGGCTGGTCAACAACTTCTGGTTGCCCGAGAAGGTGCCGCTGTCCAACGACATCCAGTCCTGGGCCACCCTCAACGAAGACGAAAAACTGCTGACCATGCGGGTGTTCACCGGGCTCACCCTGCTGGACACCCTGCAGGGAACCGTCGGCGCGGTCTCACTGATTCCCGATGCGCTGACCCCGCACGAGGAAGCGGTGTACACCAACATCGCCTTCATGGAGTCGGTGCACGCCAAGAGCTACTCCTCGATCTTCTCCACCCTGGCTTCGACCAAGGAAATTGACGAGGCCTTCCGCTGGTCCACGGAGAACCAGAACCTGCAGAAGAAGGCGCAGATCATCGAGAGCTACTACCACGGTGATGACCCGCTCAAGCGCAAGGTCGCTTCGACCCTGCTGGAGTCCTTCCTGTTCTACTCGGGCTTCTACCTGCCGATGCACTGGTCATCTCGTGCAAAGCTGACGAACACCGCGGACTTGATCCGACTCATCATCCGCGATGAAGCCGTGCACGGCTACTACATTGGCTACAAGTACCAGAAGGGCTTGGAACAGCAGACCGAGCAGCGCCGCCAGGAACTGAAGGACTACACCTTCGACCTGCTCTTCGAACTCTACGAAAACGAAGTACAGTACACCCACGACCTCTACGACCCGGTCGGTCTGAGTGAGGACGTGAAGAAGTTCCTGCACTACAACGCGAACAAGGCGCTGATGAACCTGGGCTACGAGGCCATGTTCCCGGCCACCGTCACCGGTGTATCTCCGGCAATCCTCTCGGCACTGAGCCCAAACGCCGATGAGAACCACGACTTCTTCTCCGGCTCCGGTTCCTCCTATGTGATCGGCAAGGCCGTCAACACCGAGGATGAGGACTGGGACTTCTAGGAGCCAGACAACTAGCCAGCTGATCAGCGGCTAGCTGCACCGGCAACAGGGCCCGAGGCCCCCGAAAATATCGGGAGGTTTCGGGCCTTGCGTGTACCGACGCCATTGGCTTTCAAAGGAGCGAAGGACGAACCCAGCTTAACGGGCCCGCCAATAGTCCGGCCCCCAGGCTGATCTGCCACCGTGTAGCCGGACAGGTCCATGGACGGCTGCTTCAACCGCGACCGATGCGCCCGCAACAACGACAGCGGTGTTCCTGTTATCGCCGGGGCCGCTAAGATCATGACAGGTACTACTATCGGCCCCGAACCATCAGTGCTGAAATGAGGCTTATGAGCATCACATGGACCGATCAGCAGGTTCAGGCTGTGCGCCGCCGCTCAATTTCGGTCCTCGCGCTGGGGCAGGTCTTGGGCGGTCTGGGCGCAGGAGCGACCCTGACTCTCGGCTCCCTGCTGATCGTGGACGTTGCCGGAACCGACGCCCTGGCGGGCATGGCAGCGACCATGAACACCATCGGGGCTGCTGTGATGGCCATACCCCTGGCCATTCTTGCCCAGCGTCGGGGACGTAGGGTCTCATTGGCCACCGGGGCACTGATCGCCATCGTGGGAGTGCTGACCATCCTGGCCGGAACGCTTCTTGCCTGGTGGCCGATGGTGTTGCTGGGAATGGGAGTGCTGGGAACCGGAAGCGCCCTCAACCTGCAATCCCGGTTCGCCGCCACCGACCTGTCCAGTGACAGGACCCGGGGACGGGATCTCTCCCTGGTTGTCTGGGCGACGACGATTGGTGCCGTTACCGGACCGAACTTGTTTGAGCCGGGCGAAGTGATCTCCCGGGCCCTGAATCTGCCGCAGTTCACCGGCGGCTTCCTCATCGCCATGGTGGCCCAAGCGGTGGGATTGGGGATCTACTGGTTTGGCCTGCGCCCCGACCCGATGCTCGTGGCCCAGCACCGGGAGGGGAACCCCCGAACCGGAGCGGTATCGCGAACCAGTGGGTTCTCCATTCTGCGCACCTCCCTGGCCGCCCGGGGAGCAGTCATCACGGTCGCGATGAGCCATGCCCACATGGTTGCGTTGATGTCGATGACCCCGATCCACCTGCAGCACCACGGCTCAACGCTGACCCTGATAGGAGTCACCATTTCAGCCCACGTTGCCGGAATGTACGCGCTCTCCCCAGTCTTCGGCTGGTTGACCGACCGGGTCGGCGCACGCCCCGTCGTGTATGCCGGCCAACTGCTTTTCATTACCGCGAGCATCCTGGTGTGGTTCGGCATGGAGAGCTATGCGCTGATCACCGCGGCTTTGGTCTGCCTGGGCCTGGGATGGAGCGCTTCCACCGTGGCCGGCGCGGCCATGGTAAGCGGGGCGGTTGACATTGCCCATCGTCCGCAGCTGCAGGGCACCTCGGATTTGCTGATGAACCTCAGCGGTGCGGCCGGGGGACTGGTCGCCGGCCCCATCCTCGTGTGGCTCGGTTTCGGCGGCCTGGGGCTCGTGTTGCTGGGCCTGGTCGCGGTGGTGCTGCTGGTTAACATTCCCCTCCATTTCAGCCAGACCCTGAGCTGACCTTCCCCTGGATGGAAGCACCTTTCCGGGCTTCCGCGAGCCGCTTTTCGGTGCGAGAGTTGAAACAGGTTGCGAGGCGAGGGAGTGGTTATGGCAGAAAATCCCGACTGCATCATTGTCGGTGGCGGTCCGGCGGGAATGGTTGCCGGACTCCTGCTGGCGCGTTGCGGGGTGAAGGTCGTCGTTTTGGAGAAGCACGGTGATTTCCTGCGCGACTTCCGGGGGGACACGATTCATCCCTCGACCCTGGAACTTCTGGATCAGCTGGGTCTGATGGGCGAATTCGAGAAGATTCCCTATTCGAAGGTCTTTGGTGCCAGCATCCCGGATCGCCGGGGGCACGACGTCAGGGTGGTTGACCTTGCCGGGCTGAAGCATCCCTACCCATTTATCGCCATGGCGCCGCAGTGGGATTTTTTGAGCCTGTTGGCCCGTGCGGGGGAGCAGGAGGAGAACTTCGAGCTGCGGATGAATTGCGAAGTGACCGACGTGGTGATTGAATCCGGCCAAGTTGTCGGAGTCCAGTACCGCAGCGAGACCGGGGAGGGGCAGCTCAGGGCGCTGCTCACGATCGCCGCGGACGGACGCTGGTCTACCGTGCGCCGTCAAGCGGGACTGTCTTTAAGGGAATACCGAGTACCGGTCGATGTCTGGTGGTTCCGCATCAAGGGGTCAATGCAGGCCAGCAACACGCTGTTGCCGGTGTTCTCGCCCGATCGCGTCTTCGTGCTCATACCCCGGGGAAACTATGTCCAAACGGCGATGCTGCTCAAAAAGGGGGATGACACCAAGCTGCGGCGTCAAGGCATTGAGGAGTTCCGTCGTCAGGTTGTTAAATAGCCGTTTTGGGTACCGCATGTCCACGTAACTGGTACTGCTTTTCCATGTATGGGGAACTGCCGACGATTCTGTGCTCCTGTGGACAATGACGTATCACAATCGGTGATGCGCGTTGA
>NZ_JAVGCZ010000073.1:0-13320 GCF_052928425.1 Glutamicibacter sp. BSL13 | reverse complement strand
CGCGCGGGCCGGTGCGCCGGGTGGTGCCGTGGATCAGCAGCATCCGGGTGTTGAACAGCAGCGGGCCGGTGCGCTGCTGCACGTCGTCGAAGAAGGTCGCGTCGATGCAGCCGGTGCCGTCGTCCACCGAGATGAACACCACCCGCTTGCCCCCGCGCATCGGCGGGGTCTGGGTGGCCACGCGCACCCCGGCGACCAGCACCTCCGACCCGTTGCGCAGCTCCAGCAGCTCCACCGCCCGGGTCATCGGCAGGTGGGCCAGGGCCTGGTTGTAGGAGTCGATGAGGTGTTCGCTCACGTCCAGGTGCATCAGGTCCAGTTCGGTGCGCACCTTCTGGCTGGGGCTCAGCTCGGTGCCGGTGGCGCGGATCGGCTCCAGCTCCCCCAGCGGCAGGGCCAGCTGCCCGGGGCCGGGACGGTACTTGGCCGGCAGGGTGCTGTGCGCCATGGACTGGGTGTGGGCGATGGTGTCGGCCCGGGTGGTGCCGGCCAGCAGGGAGTCGAACACCCCCAGCGCGGCCAGGTTCTGGTAGGTGCGCCGGGAAAGCCCGGCCCGGTGGCGCACATCGGCCAGCGACTCGTAGGGCTGGCCGGCGACCAGGCGCTGCACCTCGCGTTCGCTCATCTGGTGGATGTCGCGGAAGGCCAGGCGCACCCCGTACTGTCCGGGGCGCACCGTGCCGGCGGCGCGCGGAACCACCGGGGCGGTGCGCGCACCCCCGTCGTAGATGCGTTCGACCCGGTAGTGCCCGGTGGAGCGGTTCACGTCCAGCGGCAGGATCGGGATGTTCATCCGCCGGGCCTCGGAGACCAGCAGCCGCTTGGGGTACATGCCCGGGTCGTGTTCCCAGATGCCGGCCAGGAACGCCTCGGGGTGATGCGCCTTCAGCCAGGCCGAATGGTAGGTGGGCACCGCGAACGCGGCCCCGTGCGCCTTGCAGAAGCCGAAGGAGCCGAACCCGGCCAGCACCGCCCACACCTCGTCGATGGTCTGCTGGCCGTAGCCGCGCTGGGTGGCCGCGGTGCGGAAGAAGCGTTCGACCTCCGGTTCGCGCTGCGGGTTGCCCAGGTGGCGGCGGTAGACGTCGGCCATCCCCAGGTCGCAGCCGGTCATCACGTTCAGGATGCGCAGCACCTGTTCGTGGAAGACGGTCACCCCGTGGGTTTCGGCCAGCGCCGGCACCAGGTCCGGGTGCAGGTACTGGGCCGGGGCGAAGCCGTGGCGGTGCTCCAGGTAGGGCTTGACCATGTTCGACTGCATCGGCCCGGGCCGGAAGAGCGAGATGTCGATGATCAGGTCGTTGAATTCGCGCGGGGCCAGCTTGCCGATCAGTTCGCGCTGGCCCGGGGATTCGATCTGGAAGCAGCCCAGGGTGTGGGTGGAGCGGATCAGCTCGAAGGTGATCTCATCATCCAGGGGCACCTTGGTGAAGTCGATGTGCCCGTCCTGCTGGATGTACTCCTCGTTCCGGTGTCCGCCGGCGCGGGCCACGGCCTGCCGGTTGGGGTGCAGGCGCTTGATCTCCTCCAGGGTGTAGGCGATCGCCGACTGCATGCGCACCCCGAGCACGTCGAGCTTGATCAGCCCCATCAAATCCATGTCGTGCTTGTCGAACTGGCTCATCGGCAGCCCGATGCCCGAGGGCTGCACGGCGGTGCGTTCCAGCAGCGTGGCATCGGAGAGGATCACCCCGCACGGGTGCATGGAAATGTGCCGTGGCAGCCTGTCCAGCCGTTCGGTGGCGTCCACCAGCTGGTCCAGCTGCCGGTTGCCGCTGATTCGCCCGGCCAGGGCCGCCAGTTCGGGTTTCTCGGCCAGCGCCTCGCGGAAGGAGGAGGCGGAAAAGCGCCACAGCTGCTTGGCGATCTCATCGACCTGCTCCTGCTCAATGCCCAGCGCCGCCCCGGCATCACGCACCGCACCGCGGGCGCGGTAGGCGTTTTGCATGCTCATCAGGCTCACCCGTTCGGCGCCGAAGGTGTCAAAGATCTTGTGGTAGATCTCGTGGCGGCGCGCGGATTCCACGTCGATGTCGATATCGGGCAGGGTGGTGCGGGTATCGGAGAGGAAGCGCTCAAAGACCAGGTCGTGCTGCAGCGGGTTGACGTGGCTGATGCCCAGCAGGAAGTTCACCAGCGAGGAGGCCCCGGAGCCGCGGGCCGAGACCCGCACCCCCATGTCGGTGATCAGCCGCACGGTCTCGGCGACGGTCAGGAAGTAGCCGGCGAACCCCAGCCGGGAGATCACCCCCAGCTCCAATTCCAGCCGGGACTCGATGACCCCTTGATCGGTGTGCGGCAGCATCCGGGGCACCGCGGCGTGCACCCGCTGGCGCAGCTGGTGCTGGGCGTCCCCGGTGATCCCGATGATCCGGTGCTCGGGGATCACCGGCCGCTTCCATCCCAGGTCCTGGCCGGGATCCAGGGCGGCCCAGGCGGCCACCTGCTCGGTGGCGTGCAGCAGCCGGGAAGCCCAGCCGCGCTCGGTGGCCCGGGCGATGTCCCCGGCCAGGCGGTGCATCTCCTGCGGGGTTTTCAGCCAGCCCTGCCCGGTGGGCTGCAGCTCATCAAGCGCATCCAGGCTGTGCAGCACCCGGGCCGAATCCAGGATGTCGGCGGTGACCGCCCCGTCCGGGCCGGCATAGCGCACGGCATTGCTCAGCACCGGGGTGATGCCCAGCTCCCCGGCCAGGCGCACCAGCTTGCTGGCATGGCCCAGGCAGTAGCGCTGCCCCTCGGCCGAGAGGTGGGTGGTGACCTCCACGCGCAGCAGCCTGCCGGCCAGTTTCCGCCACTGGGCCAGCAGCTGGCGGGCGGCGGTGTAGTTGCGGGCCTCGATGGCCTTGCCCACCTCGGATTCGGCGCCCAGCAGCACCATCAGGTTGCCGCCGGCCAGGTGCTCGCGCAGCTGGGTGCGGTTCAGTCCCACGCTCTTGCGGTGGGTGTGCGCGGCGCTGACCGCCCGGCACAGGGCCGCGTACCCGGCGCCCCGGCTGTTGCCCCGCGCCAGCAGCAGAATGCGTCCACCGGCGCGTCCCTGCCGGTCAAGAACCGCCAGGTTGACCCCCAGGATCGGCCTCAGCCCGTGCTCCAGGCAGGCACCTACGTGCTTCACCGCGCCATAGAGCCCGTCCCGGTCGCACAACCCCAACGCCCAGGCACCATCGGCCTTGGCCTGGGCGGCCAGCAGCACCGGGGTGTCGACCCCGTAGTGGGCGCTGTAGGCCGAGACGACGTTCAGGTGGGTGAAACTCATGGGCGGGCATTCCTTCAAAACTTTCCAGACCCCTATTAGAACAAAGTTTCGAACGGTTGGCACACGCCCTACTCAGCCGCCCCTCCCGAAGGCGCCACCACCCCTAAGCGCTACGCGCTCAGCGGCAGCTCCTGGTGCACCCGGATCAATCGCCAGCGCGCCGATTGCGGGTCAAAGCTGACATCGATGGTCCGCCCCTGGCTGCGGGAGGAGCCCAGGGCGATCTGCAGCCGCCAAATCTCGTAGTCAACCACCCCGGCGCCGGTGCCGCGCGGAACGCGCATACCCTCGTCCCACCACTTGCGGCGCTCGAACCAGCGGTGCGGTTCGGCCACCAGGCGATACTCATGCCCCTTCCAGCGCACCCGCAACGGCACCCCGGCCGGAGTGCACGCAACCTCGATCGCCTCGGTGAACATGCCCACGGTTGACTCCTAACTGCTGCTCCATCAATTGTATTCGAACACGTGTTCGATCAGTAGCGACAGTAGTCAGCGCCCCGGACAGTTTGGGTCGGCCGCCGATGCTGGCCCGCAAACAGGAACTGTAGAGTCATGCTGAGACCGCGGCGGGCTCGCCGCCTGGAGCAGAACATTCGAAAGGCCCCCATGGGATTATTTGGACGCAAGAGCCGCACCGCGGCTGAGGAGCAACAGCAGCAGCTACTGGCCCAGGGTGAACCCCTGCATGGCAGCGGCTACACGCTGCGCGCCACCGGGCAGCTGGGCGGGGTGAGGAAACGCACCCCCATCACCGTCGTGGAGCTGAGCACCCAGAGTCTCACCGGCTGGTTCCACTTGGATGAGGCGCGCAGCTTCTTCACCGAACGCAGCGCCATCCTCGAGTCCTGGAACAACAGCCCGGCGGAGCTCTATCTGGCGACCACCAAGGCGGCGGGCAATGGTTCCCCGGCCGCCGCTGCTCTAGCGGGCCTGGGCGAGGGCCAGGCGGCGCTGCTTCAGCCCACCGGCAGCGGGATGCAGGTTGTGCTGTTGCTGGAGCAGGGCGAACTGCAAAGGATCCGCGGCTGGATCGAGCAATTGCCCTAACCCTGCGCGCGGTCGTAACACTCTTACGCCCTGAACGGACAAGCACACCGCAGCTCTCGCGGCACTCCACGCCGGGACGCGGCAAACCTGGGCGCAATGGACACATCCTAGAAACCCGGGCGCGCGACCGATAGCATCGAGAAGACCTGCAACTTTTCAATCTAAGGGGACCAAAACACATGCCTCATAAGGTTAAAGCCGTTATTTCCCGCGTCAAGGATGCCCCTGTCGAGGTCGTGGACATCATCGTCCCGGATCCGGGGCCCGGTGAAGTCGTCGTCGACGTTCTGACCACCGGGGTGTGCCACACCGACCTGCACTACAAGTTGGGCGGGATTGGCGACGATTACCCGTACCTGCTGGGTCACGAATCCACTGCGGTGGTTTCCCAGATCGGGCAGAACGTCACCAACGTCAAGGTTGGCGACCGGGTCATCCTGAACTGGCGCGCGGTGTGCGGCCAGTGCCGCGCCTGCGAAAAGGGCGAACCGCAATACTGCTTCAACACCCACAACGCCACCCAGAAGATGACCCTGGAGGACGGCACCGAGCTGAGCGCCGCGCTGGGCATCGGCTCGTTCGCCGAGAAGACCCTGGTGGCTGCCGGGCAGTGCACCAAGGTCGACGAGGATGCCGACGCCGCCGCGGTGGGCCTGCTCGGCTGCGGGGTCATGGCCGGCATTGGCGCGGCCATCAACACCGGTGAGGTCAAGCGCGGTGAGTCCGTGGCCGTGATCGGCTGCGGCGGGGTGGGAGCCGCGGCCATCGCCGGCGCCCAGCTGGCCGGGGCGACCACCATCATCGCGGTGGACGTCAACCCGGACAAGCTCAAGACCGCTCAGAAGCTGGGTGCCACCCACACCGTGGACTCCAGCAAGCAGGACGCCGTGCAGGCGATCCAGGAACTGACCGGGGGCTTCGGCGCCGATGTGGTCATCGACGCGGTGGGCCGGCCCGAAACCTACAAGCAGGCCTTCTACGCCCGCGACCTGGCCGGACGCGTGGTACTGGTGGGCGTGCCGACCCCGGAGATGACCCTGGAGCTGCCGCTGCTGGACGTGTTCGGCCGCGGCGGGGCGCTGAAGAGCTCCTGGTACGGGGACTGCCTGCCCAGCCGGGACTTCCCGATGCTGGTGGACCAGTACAAGCTCGGCCGCCTGGACTTGGACACCTTTGTCTCCGAACGCATCAAGCTGGACGAGATTGAGGCGGCCTTTGACAAGATGCACGAAGGAACCGTGCTGCGATCGGTGGTGGAACTCTAATGAACGCACAGATTGAAAACGTGATCACCTCGGGGACCTTCAGCCTCGATGGCGGAACCTGGGATGTGGACAACAACGTCTGGATCATCGGCGACGCCAAGGAGGTGCTGGTCATCGACCCGGCCCACGAGCCGGAGAAGATCCTCACCGCCCTGGGCGAGCGCAAGGTCAAGGCGGTGCTGCTCACCCACGGCCACGATGACCACATCCGCGCCGCCGGGGAGTTCGCCGACAAGGTCGGCGCCCCGCTGTACCTGAACCCGGAGGACTCGATGCTCTGGGACGCGGTCTACCCGGAGCGCAAGCCAGACGCGGAGATCAAGGACGGGGACCAGTTCTCCATCGCCGGGGTCACCCTGCATGCGATGCATACCCCCGGGCACTCGCCGGGCTCCACGTGCTTCCACGTGCCGGAGCTGGATGTGGTGTTCAGTGGTGACACCCTGTTCAGCGGGGGCCCTGGCGCCACCGGGCGCAGCTACTCGAGCTTCGAGACGATCATCGAATCGATCCGCGAACGCCTGCTGAACCTGCCGGAGAAGACCGTGGTCTACACCGGGCACGGGCCGAGCACCAGCATCGCGGCCGAGGCCCCGAACCTGGATGAGTGGATCGCCCGCGGCCACTAGGTCCTGGGGCAACCTTCCGCGCTAAACCTGCCGTCGCGCCATGGCTGACCCGCCATCGCCCGACGGCAGGTTTTTGCTTTGGTGACTCCCCAGTGGGTCCGGCCCGCGCGCCCGGCGCTGAAAGTGCGCGGGACCCGGTCATAATGACAACATGTCAACGAACCTTCCCGGTACGAAACCGCGGCCTCGCGGGGCCGCCATCCTGATGCTGAGCGGAGTCCTGTGCCTGATCGCCGGGCTGGTCATGAAGTGGTGGGATGCCCGCCAGCTGCGCGAATTCGGCTGGTTCGCCTACGCGCCGCTGAGCGAGACCACCTATTTTCCCGGCCCCACGCCGATGGCGGTGGCCGCCCTGGTGCTGCTCTTTGCCGGGGTGGCGGCGTTCTTCCTGGGACTGGGCATCCGGCTGGGCCGGCGCCGGCGCTAGCCACGGCCGCTGCCTCGGGCGCCCGCCGGGCCGGAACGGGCTAGAACAGCTGGGAGGTATGGGGTTCGACCAGTTCCGGTGAGTTGTTGCGGACGTTGCCCACGGCGGAGTCCACCTCATGCATGGCCCACTGGGAGGCAACGTCGAAGGCCTGCTCACGCAGCTGCTCAATCAGCCCCGCCCCGTCCTCGTCCATGGGGGCCAGCCACCGGGCCATCATGTCCTTGTCCATGGGAATCGGCAGGCGGTCGTGCAGGCCAGCCAGTTCCCCCAGCACCCCGGGCTCCGATTCCTGGGGCGATTCCATGGTGAGGATGGAGGTGGACAGGATCCAGCTGCCGTCCTCGTCCTTCCACCACTCGTAGAGGCCGGCAAAGAAGATCAGGCTTCCGTCCCCGGTGTGCACGAAGTAGGGACGTTTCTTGCCCCCGGGCTCCTTCTTCCACTCGTAGTAGCCTTCCACGGGCACCGCGGCCCGGCGTTTCTTCACCGCGGCCCGAAAGGTCGGCTTGCTTTCGGCGGTCTCGCTGCGGGCGTTGAAGGCCCGCACCCCGACCGACAGGTCCTTGGCCCAGCCGGGAACCAGGCCCCACCGGGCCACATGGACTTGGCGATGCAACTGCCCGTCGATCAGCCGCTCCAGGACGATCGGCACATCGGTGGTCGGCGCAACATTCCAGGACTGGCGCAATTCCAGGTTCGCATCCGCTTCGGCTTCCGCTTCGGCCACCAGATCCCCGATGGCCTTGGCCATGACGTATCTTCCGCACATGGGAACAAGTCTGCCAGCAAAATGGTTCAATGAGGTATGAGCAACCCAGTAAATTATGACCAGTACATCCCGGAATCCGGGTCGGTAACCATGTTCACCACCAGCTGGTGCGGTTACTGCCGCAACCTCAAGCGCATGATGGACCAGAAGGGTGTGAAGTACACCGAGGTGAACATCGAAGAGGTGGAAGGCACCGCCCAGATCGTCGAGTCCTTCAACGGCGGCAACCAGACCGTGCCGACACTGGTGTTCTCCGACGGCAGCGCAGCCACCAATCCGCGCATCGAAGAGGTCCTGGAACGCGCCTAACGGCGTCGGTGATTGATCAGAGAACTTAGCGCAATGCCCAGCAGCCCGCACCGCGGCCTGCTGGGCATTGCGCTATCCGACCGTAGCTGGCTGACCCCGGGTCGGCGTTGCTAACTAAGTGTCTTCTCCCCCACTTGGTCCAACTGGTATCTGGTGGAGTACTCCTTTAGTAGAGCTCGGGTAAAGTCCTCGACGCTGAGCCCGGGAACCAGGTCATCAGCCGCCCCAATGGTCGATGGATCCATGGGGATCTGCATCCGCTGGTAGACCTCGTCGAGCACGGCACGGATGGGAGCCGATTCGCTGATGACGAAGACCGATGAAAAAAGCCACGCCCCGGCCACCACCCGTTGGGCCGTTCCGATGAGTTTCACCGGGGCGCCGACTCGTGCGCCTGGGCCGGGCACCCCGTGCACGGAGTGCTCTCCGGCACAGTATTCGCCAGCCAGTTCCCCCATTCGCGCCTGGACTCCCAGCCGCTGCAGCGCCCTGGCATACAGTTCCCCGAAATCGGTGAACCGGGCCTGGTGTCCCATCATTGCCTCGGCTTCGGCCTCAATGTGATCCACAATCAGTGTGCCGCGGTGGTAGGCCGCCGCCCGCCCACCGGCCTGGCGCACCACGGGCGTGAACCCATGACGTTGCGCCGCTTCCACGGCCGCCTGATAGCCTCGAGCCGGACATCACGCTGCCCGAAGGCCAGGGTCGGATCGGGGCGGTAGATGCGCAGCAGTGCGGGCATCTGACCGGCGCGCACCTCACGCAGCAGCTGCACCCCGCGCTCCAGGTCCGCAGCCGGATCCCCGCTCGGTTCCTCGATGAGCACACGCAGCCGTGCCGGCTGACCTTCGCTAGCTAAACCCATGATGTCGATTCTACTGCCAGCCCGCACCACCGATCCGGAGGTGACAAGGAATGCCCCGACCAGGACCGCATCGTTTACCGGTCGGTACGGTTCTGCGCGATAATGGTCAGCGTGCCTCTTTCAACAACCCCGGTGATACTTATTGGCGGAGCCTCCGGCTCGGGCAAGTCCTATCTGGCTTCCCGCTACGGCAGGCCGCACCTGCCCCTGGATTCCTTCTACCGCCAGATCAGCGAAGACGGCCAACCGGAAATCTTCCCCCGCACCCAGTACGGCGAAATCGACTGGGACCATCCGGGAACCTGGAACCGCGCAGCGGCACTGGAGGCGATCGGCGAGCTGCTGGAAACCGGGTCAACGAACGTGCCGGACTATTCGATCGCCACCTCCAGCTACAGCGGGTACCTGCGGATCACCGGGGCCGGACCAATTGTTGCCGAGGGGATCTTCCTGGCTGAACTACTGCAGCCGCTGCGGGAGATGGGGGTAAACGTACAGGCCTACTACGTAGATGAGCCGGCCCTGGTCACCGCCCTGCGCCGCTTCGTCCGCGACGTCTCC
The DNA here is from genome assembly GCF_052928425.1 of Glutamicibacter sp. BSL13. Classification (NCBI taxonomy): domain Bacteria; kingdom Bacillati; phylum Actinomycetota; class Actinomycetes; order Micrococcales; family Micrococcaceae; genus Glutamicibacter; species Glutamicibacter sp. BSL13. Next base: position 4,187 of record NZ_JAVGCZ010000073.1, on the reverse strand, counting down.
GAACGTCGAAAACCGGTGGGTTTCCTCATCAAGCGCGGCTACGCCCTTTACCGCTCCCACAGCGCCAACCGTGAGGCCTACCGGGCCCAGGGATTCACCCTGCTGCCCAAGCCCACGATCAAGCAGCTGCTAGCCGACCTGGCGCAGGACCCCTCACGCAGCTAAAGCGGGCGAACCGTGAGGATCTGTTCGCTGTGCCCGAAAGGGCCCTGCTCGTCATGCAGGACCGCGGAGGTCAGCCCGATCCCGTCGGCGCCGTAGCTCTGCTGAGCCTGCAGCCCCAGCCACTGGCCCACCGGTTCACGGTACATGTGGATCTGCAGGTCCACGTTCGGGAACATCCAGCTGTTCGGGCCGGGTTCGGATCGTGGCGCCACACCGTTGGCGGTGTCCACCATTCCCAGCAGCCGCACCATGTCCGGGGAGCTGACCCCGTCCACCAGGCTGAACGGATTGCGCAGCCAGACGATGCCCTTGCCCGGCCGGTGCCCGGCCGCCGCACGCATTTCAACTCCACGAATGTAGCCGCCAGGCCACTGGGATACCGCGTCGTAGGGCTCGCACTCCTGCGGGCCGGGCACCCGCGCGTCCTCGCTCCCGGCCACTGCCGAGGAATCCCCGGTAGCCAGGCGCCAGGCCCGGGCAACGATGCTGGTCCGCCCGTTGGTCACCATCTCGGCTTCAATCAGCTCAATCGTGCGTCCAGGACGAATCATGCGGGTATTGATTTCGAACTCACCGGCGTGGATCAGGCCGTGGATCTCCAGGCTCACCCGGGCCAGTCGCATGTCATCCCGGGGCTGGAAGTTCAGCATTTCATGCACCAGCACACCGGTGGCCGGGGCCATATGCTGCTCATGTTCATTCCAGGCGCCCTGGGCATGAATCGTGGAGCGGTATCGCCCCTCCCCCAGCGGTTCATAGTAGAAGTCACCGGTAGCCAGGATTTGTTCGAGCTCGTCGCCGACCTGATGAGTCATCGCATTACCTCATTGAAATGTTCCGATACGTGCTGCAACTCACCCTACCCGAACCGGCTTCGGCGCTAGGCATCACCATGTGAGCAGTGAATTTGCTGCCCAGTGGTGTCAAGAATGCTCAGCAGCTCGGCCACCCCGCCCACCGCCCAAAACGAATGCGGCGTCATCGTGTCGAACTGGGCGGCCTGTCCCGCCTTGACGTGGTAAACGCGCTCGCCGAGTCGCAGCTTCACTTCGCCGCGCAGCACCGTGAACCAGTCCTTGCCCGGGTGAACGCGTGGTTCGGGTTCACTGCCGCCTTCTCGCGGGTCGATGCGCATCTTGACGACCATGGACCCGTGCAGGCCGTCGGGTTCGGACAAGCGCCAGGTTGTCAGGCCCGGAACACTGACCGGTTCGGGGCGAATGAGCGCGTCCTGCTCCGCCGGGGGCGCCACCAATTCATCAAGGGTGGTGTCTAGGGCCTGGGCAAGCGGCACCAACTGATCAAGGGCCATGCGGCGATTGCCGGTCTCCAGGCGGCTGAGGGTCGAGACGCTCATTTGTGCCCGGGTCGCCAAGGACTCCAGGGACCACCCCTTGGCTTTGCGGAGTCCCCGAATCCGAAGCCTGACGACAGAATCCACATCCATTTCTTGCGTCATAGGCAAAACTATATCCGATGAGGGCAAAAAATGGTTAGCGTGGCATTGTCCCGCTCCCCCACCTACAGAACGGATCAAACCATGGAACATTTCGATGTAGTGGTGATCGGCGGCGGAGCCGCCGGCTTGGCCGCCGCTTCAACCCTGGCCCGCTCACTACGCTCGGTGCTCGTCTGTGACGCCGGTGAACCGCGCAATGCAACATCGGCAGCAGCACACAACATCCTCGGACACGACGGCGCTTCACCGCAGCAGGTGCTGCAGCTGGCGCGAGACCAAGCGATCAATTATGGAGTGAAACTGAGCGGCTTAGCGGTCACGGGCCTGGAAGGATCCCTGAACCAGGGATTTACGGTACGCACCGAGTCCGAACACTTTGGCGCCCGCCGCATCGTCCTTGCCACCGGGCTACGGGACACTCTGCCAAAAATCCCGGGACTTGGGCAGGGCTGGGGAAGGAGCGTACTGCATTGCCCGTACTGCCATGGCTGGGAAGTGCGCGGACAACGGATCGCGATACTGGGTGTCAGCGTGATGAGCTCACATCAGGCCCAGCTCTTCTCCCAGCTCAGCAAGCACGTCACTTACTTGAATCATGATCCCTCGACACTTGCTGAAGATCAGCGGACCACGCTGGAAGCCTTGGGCATTGAGGTCGTCGATTCGGCGGTCCAGGCATTGGACGTCCACGATGATGGCGCGCTGCATGGGATTACGTTGTCCAACGGGATGGTTCTTGACGTAGATGCGGCGGTGGTGGCCAGCAGTATGCACGCAGATGCGGAACTCTACTTGAGGCTGGGCGGCCATTTGGCCCAGAATCCAATGGGCGAATACATTGCCACCGACCAGATGGGCGCCACTGATATTCCCGGCGTTTATGCCGCAGGCAATGTTGCCAACCTGGGCGCCATGATCCTGGCTTCAGCCGCCGCCGGAGTCAGTGCGGGCGCCGCAATCAATTTTGCGTTCATCCAGGAGGCCGCGGAAAAGGCACTCATTGAGCGCGGCCAGCTCTCAGGTTGAGCATGTTGACCCTCACCCGCTGTTCGCCGGGCGACGAACAGCGGGCGAAGGCCAGCGGATCCCCTTCTCCAGCTACAGTCAGGCACTTCACAGCCTGCGTCGCGTAAGGCGCTGGCTTGGGGGTTCGCTGCTGACAACGCGCAAAGAAAGGTCCTTGAGGACTGCGGAATAACATCTGTGAAGCAATTACTGCTAAGCTTGGATGGTTATCCCGTGCATCGAGACTGTTCGACAGCTTCGAAGCACATGCGACTCGGCCCGGGGCACACCGCGGGTCAGGTACAGCAGCAGTTCAGTCCAACGTGTTCCACACATGTTCGGACCCTTAATTGAATCGAATCTTTAATCTCTTTTTCACCACTGTCTTTCGGGCCACCTCCTGCTAGTTCCCTGAACAAGGGTATTTCCGCGCAGCCCGCACCCTCTCACTTCGTGGTGGCAGACTACTTCAGAACCCAGATCAGATTCGGCAACCTCGCTTTCAAACGCGCTCCCCTGCGGTCATTGCTTCGTCCAAAGATCAGCAATCGATTACCGATGTTGGTGCCCTATGCACTATCTGCCGGGGTCGAGTCCAGGGATAATCCCCAAGTTTCGTGTCGCGGTCGCGGCACGGTTTCATCGGCCACGTTGGTGGCCAAAACACCTAAGGAAACAACATGGCCACTGGCACTGTGAAATGGTTCAACGCCGAAAAGGGCTTCGGCTTCATCGCTCCGGCTGACGGCTCCGCCGACGTCTTCGCTCACTACAGCGCAATCCAGAGCTTCGGATTCCGTTCGCTGGAAGAAGGCCAGACCGTAGAGTACAGCGTTGAGCAGGGCCCGAAGGGCCTGCAGGCAACCAACATTCAGGCTCGCTAAAGCTTGAGCCGTGTGGGAGCCAGGAGTTCATCCTGGCTCCCACACTCATTTAAGTCTGCTGTCGTCCTGAAACGAGCGCAGGCTCCGGCGGTTTTTCGCGCAACAGACCAACGCCGATCAGACGCGCCGGAATCCTCGCCAACTGTGGAATTCTGCGCAGCACCCATCCTATGGCGCTTGGCAGTTCGACCTCGGAGTCACTGTCCAGGATCTGTACCAGGCCCCGGTGCAGAATACGCTGAACCGACTGCACCACCATCGTCGGCAGTTCTCGTCGGCGCTGAACTGCAGCCACGTCGCGATCGGTAATCCTGCCCGTTGCCAACGGAACAGCAAGCCGCCGTGCGGCGCATACCGCATCCTGCACTGCCAAGTTCACCCCCACGCCTCCAACCGGACTCATCGCATGAGCTGAATCCCCGATGCACAATAATCCGCGCCTCCACCATTTATTGGCCCGGTTCAGCAGCACCTCCAACAGCTTCAGATCTTCAAGTTCCAGGTCCTGGACTGCCGATTCCAGGTCTGGAACGGCCGCAGTGACCTGACTGTTAAATCAGCGTTTCGGGTACCGCAAGTCCACGTAACTGGTACCGCTGTTCCACGATAGGGTACTGGCCATTGCCTGCGTTGATCGTTCGCGGATGACGGCCAGCACCCCGACCGCTCCACTG
>NZ_JAVGCZ010000072.1:0-13577 GCF_052928425.1 Glutamicibacter sp. BSL13 | reverse complement strand
AACTCGGCGACCACCATCGCCTCCAACCTGACCACGGTGGTCGCCACCGCGGCGGCGATGGTCGCCATCTCCTGGCGGTTGAGCCTGATCTCCCTGGTGGTGCTGCCCCCGGCCATCATCCTCGCCCGCCAGGTCGCCCAGCTGCGCCGCCGGATCACCTCCCGGCGGCAGGCCGAAATGTCCACGCTCACCTCATTGATCGAAGAGCGGCTGAGCATCTCCGGGGTGCGCCTGGCCAAGCTGATGGGAACCACCGCCGCGGACAGCGCCCGCTTCTCCGAATCCAGCGCCCGGCTGATCGACCTGGAAATGCGCAGCCAGCTGGCCGGACGCTGGCGCATGGCCACCATGTCGGTGATCTTCGCGGTGGTGCCGGCGCTGCTCTACCTGGCCGCCGGGCTGCCGGCCACCTCCGACGGGATGACCATCGGCACGCTGGTGGCCTTCACCGGGCTTCAGGCCGGGATCTTCCGCCCGGTCATGGGGCTGATGAGCGTCTCGGTGCAGTGGGTTTCCGCCCTGGCGCTGTTCAGCCGGGTCTTTGAGTACCTGGATACCGACCAGGCGCTGCCGTTGCCGGAGCGGCCCGTGCGCCTGGAGCCGGCGTGGATGCGCGGACAGGTGCGTCTGGAGAACGTTGGATTCCGCTACCCGCAGGGGCACCAGGACACGCTGCGCGGGATCAACCTGGAGCTGGTCGCCGGGCAGACGACCGCGGTGGTCGGGGCCACCGGCTCGGGCAAGTCCACCCTGGGCTCGCTGATCCCGCGCCTGGCCGATCCCACCAGCGGCCGGGTGCTGCTGGACGGGCAGGACCTTCGCACCCTGGACCCGCAGGATGTGGCCGCGGTGGTGGGAGTGGTCTCCCAGGAGAGCTACCTGTTGCACGGCACGATCCGCGAGAATCTGTCCTGGGCGGCACCGCAGGCCACCGAGGAGCAGATGTGGCAGGTGCTTGAGGATGCGCAGATCGCCGAGCTGATCTCCTCGCTGCCCGAGGGGCTGGAGACCATGGTCGGCCAGCGCGGGCACCGCTTCTCCGGCGGGGAACAGCAGCGCCTGGCGATCGCCCGCACGATGCTGCGCAATCCGAAGGTGCTGGTGCTCGATGAGGCCACCAGTGCGCTGGATACCGTGACCGAGGCGCAGGTGCAGCGGGCCCTGGACCGTCTGGCCCAGGGGCGCACGACGCTGCTGATCGCCCACCGGCTGAGCACCATTGCCCGGGCGGAAAAGATCGTGGTGCTTGATGCCGGGCGCGTGGTGGAAGAAGGCTCGTTCGATGGGCTGGCTGCCGCCGGCGGCGCCTTTGCCCGGCTGCTGGGCAGCAGCGACTACTCGCGCCAGCTCAGCAGTTAGCCTCCGGCTGCCCGCCGGGCTGCTGGCCGTCGAGGTTGGAAAGGATCCGGGTCAGGGCGCGGCCGATGACCTCGCGCTCGTCGGCCTCCAGCTGATCGAAGATGGCTTCGCGGATGAAGTTCACGTGGCTGGGGGCGGCGGTGCGGATGGTGTGCCAGCCCTGCTCGGTCAGGCTGATCAGGTTGCCGCGCCCGTCGCGGGCGTCCGTGCAGCGTTCGATCAGCCCCTTGTTCTCCATTCGGCGCAGCAGGTGGGACAGGCGGGAGCGGTCCCAATCCAGTTCACGCGCCACATCGGCCGGGCGCAGCTGCTTGGAGCTGGATTCCGATAGGGTGGCCAGTACGGAGTACTCTCCGGACTGCATCTTTGAATCCCGCATCAGCTGGCGGTCCATGGCACTGGGAAAGTGCCACAGGAACTCGCGGATGATGCGCCACAGGCGCTGCTCCTGGTCATCGAGCCAGCGCGTTTCCTCGGCCATGTGCCGTCATCTCCTCGTCGGAACCCCGGAATGCTAGATGTTGTTGACACATCAATTATTCCGTGGCATTCTGTTTTTGGCAAACATAGATGACGCGTCAATATGATGGCGCAGTTCGACCCAGTGAGGAAAGCAGCACATGAACAAGATCGCCATCGTTACCGGCTCCACCCGCCCCGGACGCCTGAACCTCTCCGTTGCCCAGTGGGTGCTGGAGCGCGCCCAGCAGCGCGGAGACGCCGAATATGAAATCGTCGACATCCAGGACTTCAACCTGCCGGTGCTCGATGAGCCATTCCCGGCCGCCTACCAGAACTACCAGCAGGAGCACACCAAGGCCTGGGCCGCCAAGCTGGAGGAATTCGACGGCTACATCTTCATCACCGGCGAGTACAACCACTCCGTGCAGCCGGCCCTGGCCAACGCACTGAGCTACGTGAACCTGGAGCTGAACAACAAGGCCGCCGGCATCGTGGGCTACGGCTCGGCCATGGGCGCCCGCGCGATCGAGCACCTGCGCGGGATGCTCTCCGAACTGCAGGTCGCCCACGTGCAAAAGACCGGGCTGTTCTCCCTGTTCACCGACTTTGAGAACTTCACCAGCTTCGCCCCGACCGAGATCTCGGCCACCTCCGTGGAACCGATGTTTGACCAGCTCACCGCCTGGACCACCGCCATGAACTCGGTGCGCAAGCCGGCCCTGGCCGACGCCTAGCAGCCTGCACGCCGCCTCGCGCGAGCCGGTCACCGACCGCGAGCCGCGAAGGCGGCACACCGACAACCCATCGCACGGCGCGGGAGTGCGCGGAGCAGCGCCTCCCGCCCCCGCGCCAGTGCTTTAACGTTTTCCACCGAGCATTAACATTTTTCACCGACCCCCTCATTGCGCTGCCATGCCAACGCGTTAGGGTGTGATCAATGAGCTGCATCCGTGACCAATGATTGCAGGAGGGCATCATGAGCGAGGAACATTCCACCAAGGGCACCTATGTGACCGGCGACGAGTTCAAGCGGGACACCAACTACATCCAGGACCGGATCGTGGCCGCGGACACCGACCTGGAGCAGGCCACCGGCCCGTCGGACAGCAAGATCGGCCACCCGGACGCCGCGCTGGGCGAGGGCGCCGAAACCTGGCCCGTGGAGGCCGGGCGGTACCGGCTCATCGCGGCACGCGCCTGCCCCTGGGCGAACCGCACCCTGATCGTGCGCCGGCTGATGGGCCTGGAAGACGCGATCTCGGTCGGCATGCCCGGGCCCACCCACGACGCCCGCAGCTGGTCCTTCGACCTGGATCCCGATGGCCGCGACCCGGTGCTGGGCACCGAGCGGCTGCAGGAAAACTACCTCAAGCGCTTCGCCGACTACCCGCGGGGCATCACCGTGCCGGCGCTTGTGGACATCCCCACCGGCGGCGTGGTCACCAACGACTACCCCCAGATCACCTGGGACTTCTCCACCCAGTGGAAGCAGTTCCACCGCGAAGGGGCCCCGAACCTGTTCCCGCGTGAGCAGCTGGAGGAAATGCTGCCGCTGATCAAGCTGATCTTCACCGAGGTGAACAACGGGGTCTATCGGGCCGGGTTTGCCGGGAACCAGCAGGCCTATGAGGATGCCTACGACCGCCTGTTCGCGGCCCTGGACCAGCTCGAGGAGCGCCTGGAAACCCGCCGCTATCTGATGGGGGACCACATTACCGAGGCGGATGTGCGCCTGTTCGTGACCCTGGTGCGCTTCGACGCCGTCTACCACGGACACTTCAAGTCCAACCGCAACAAGCTCACCGAGATGCCCAATCTGTGGGGCTACGCGCGGGACCTGTTCCAGACCCCGGGGTTCGGAGACACCATCGACTTCGTGCAGATCAAGCAGCACTACTACATCGTGCATGAGGACGTGAACCCGACCCAGATCGTGCCCAAGGGCCCGGACCTGTCCGTGTGGCTTGAACCCCACGGGCGCGAGTCGCTGGCCAACGGTCCCCAGTTCCTGGACGGCACCGCACCGGATCCGGTGCGGGAGGAGGAGCGGGTTCCGGCCGGGCACAACCCGCTCTACCCGGCCTAGTCCGAGACCCCCAGCCGGTAGTGGCCCTACGCGGCCAATGCCGGCTGGTTGGGGTGCCAGACCCAGTTGCGTCGGTATCTTTGCTCCGGATCCTGCTGCGGACTTTGCAGCACATAGGGAACCCCGTTGACCACGCGGATTTTCAGGAAACCGGCGTGGAAGGCCAGGTGGCAGGACTTGCACAGCAGGCATCCATTGTCCACGCTGGTTTTCCCACCCAGCACCCAGGGCTGGCAGTGGTTCACCTCGCACCGGTGAGCCGGCATCGTGCAACCGGGATTGATGCATCCGCGGTCTCGGGCCACCACCGAGCGGGTCTGCCCGATGGTGAAGAGTCTTCGTCGTCGTCCCAGGTCCAGCACTTCGCCGGCCCCGCCCAGGATTCCCGGGATGATTCCGCCGATGGAGGCGCTGCAGCGCAGTTCGCTGGCGCTGATCCGCTGGCCGTGACTGGTTAGCCCCGCGGCGTCCGTCATTCCGCGCAGTGCGTCGTATTCGATGGTGACCAGCAGGTCGACCATCGAGGGCAGCACCAGACCCGAGCCGTTGGGCGCCGCGATGGAGGTTGGCTCCCCGGGACCACGCGGCGTGGCGGTGGCCGGACGGGCGCTGAACAGGGACTGGCGCACGATGTCCAGGACCGTGCGCAGCAGCTTGCGGGCGCGCACGGCGCTCGGGTCGCTGGTCTCTCCGCTCGGGCTTTCGGGGGCGGCGCCGGCCGCAGCCCGGGCTTGCCGGTTCGCCACCAGGTTCGGGTTGGACAACCGGTCGGCGGTCATCAGCAGCAGTTCGTGATCCGTGGTCGTGCAGGTCAGTTCCCACACATGGCCGTAGGGGCCCAGCCCGCGGTAGCGCAGGCCCGCGCAGCGTTCATGCACCGCTTCGCGTTCGGCAAGATCCGGGGCGCTGAGCTCCTCGCTGATCGACTTCAGCTCCGACTTCACGGCCGAATGCCCCTGCGCGGCGGCCCCGTCCACCCGGCGTTCGGCATCGCGCAGCCTTGCGCCGGACAGCTGCAGCGAACCGAGCTTCGCGGCGGCCGCGCCCACGGTGGCCGGGTTCTGGGAGGCGTCGGCAAAACGGCTGGACAGCTGCGTGAACTGGGCCGGACGGCTGCCGCTGCCCACCAGCTGGCGGTGGGTGCGCACCAGCGCCTTGGCGGCAAAGAAGTTCGCGTCGATGACCCGGGCCACCAGGTCAATTTCCGAGCGGAACCGGGACTTGGCCGCGGCGGGGATCTTGGCGTTGACCGGCAGCGGCGCCCCGGTGGCCAACTCGACGGTGGAGGTATCCAGCGCATGGGAGAGCGAGTCGGCCTGCAGCCGGTGCGCGGCGGTGCCCGCCACCGCACCGGCCGCCCGCACCCGGGCATAGGTGGCGCTGCGCTGCAGCGACTCGGTCACCCGCAGCATGCTCAGCGCCTCGGCGGCGGTGAGTTGCTCATCATCCAGCCCGTCAAGCACCTGGCGGGCGGCGGCATCCAGCAGCGCGAGCACACGCAGGCTGCGGCCCGAGGGCGAGTCGGCCTCGCCGCCGGTGACCAGCTGGGTGAGCCGGTCCATGAGTGAACCGGGAAGTGTTGGTGCCATGACCCGATGATGCCCGCAAAAACCGGCGGCCGGAGCCGATGAAGTAAATCTGTGGATAACAATTTTCGGGCCGCCGTCCTGCCGGTGCCGTGCCAGCGCCGCACCCGTGGCCGCACCCGTGCCGCGCTGGGGCGCAAATCGGAAACCGTGGGCGCCGCGTGGCAGGATTAAACCCATGACGATCATTGCTGCAGCGGACGGATCGGCACTGGGCAATCCCGGGCCGGCGGGATGGGCCTGGTACATCGACGAACAGAACTGGGCAGCCGGCGGGTGGGACCACGGAACCAACAACATGGGCGAGCTGCAGGCGGTGCTGGAACTGTTTCGGGCCACCGAGCACCTGGCGGACGAGGAACTGCGGATCCTGTGCGATTCGCAGTACGCCATCAACTGCATCAGCAAGTGGATGCCCGGATGGAAGAAGCGCGGCTGGAAGAAGGCCGACGGCAAGCCGGTCATGAACCAGGAAATCCTCAAGGAGCTGGATGCGGCGATCCAGAACCGTTCCTACACCTTCGAATGGGTGCGCGGACACGCCGGACATGAGCTGAATGAGGCGGCCGATGAGCGCGCGCGGGCCGCGGCCACCGCCCACCAGCGCTCCGCCCCGGTCCCGCACGGGCCGGGCTTCACCCGTGACGCCGCCCCCGGGTCGGCGGCTGCGGCCACGACGGCGGCCGCGGCGGAGCCGAGGACCACAGCGAAGACCGAGGCTGAGACCGGCGCGGGCCAGTCCGCGCCGGTGCACACCGGGTCGCATGCCGCGGCGCCCGGGGAGCTGGCCGCATCCGGCCAGGCGGAGCCGGCCGGAGCGGAAACCACCGCCATGGTGTTCGGCCTGGAGCGGGGGATGCTCGATGGGAAGGTGCGCACCTCCTTTGAGGAGTTCGTCGACTTCCTGCACCCCGGATACCAGGAGGTCAGCCGCCACGGCGGGCTGCTGGACGTGGCCACCGTGCAGCAGGTGCTCGACTCCGGGCAGCGGCTACCGGCCACCGGTCCCACCCAGCTGCTCACCGCCCACGCGCTGGCCGATGACCTGGTGCTGCTCGCCTACCGCATGAAGCCGGCCGACGGGTCGGCGACGCTGGTGTGCTCCTCCTGGTGGCAGCACACCGAGCAGGGCTGGAAGCTGCGCTTCCGGCAGGAAACCGCCGAACAGCCGCGATAGGATCGGAAACCATGAAACAAGTGATCACCGAGCAGTTCGCCGAGCTGGCCGCGCAGCTCGATGAGCGGGCCGGGCAGGGTACCGAATTCTGCGCCCAGTTGGCCGTCTACCACCGCGGGGAACTGGTGCTCAGCCACACCGCTGGAGATTACCTGGCCGGGGACGCGCTGACCTGCATCTACTCGGTGACCAAGGGGCTGGGGGCGCTGGTCATCGCGTTGCTGGTGCAGGAGGGCAAATTGGACCCCGAGGCCCCGGTGGGGCGCTACTGGCCCGAATTCGCGGTCGCCGGCAAGGAGCAGGTTACCGTCGGGCAGCTGCTCAGCCATCAGGCCGGGGTGCTGGGGGTGCCCGGCGGGGTGCCGGAGGAGGTCCTGCTGGACTCGCGCCGGCTGGCCGGGATGCTGGCCCAGATCCCCAGCTACTGGCCGCTGAGCCAGCACATCGTGGGCTACCACTCGCTGAGCATGGGCACCTTGATGGAGGAACTGGTGCGCCGGGTCAGCGGACAGGAGCTGCAGCAGATCTTTGAACAGCGCATCCGCCGGCCGCTGGGCGTGGACGCCTACATCGGCCAGCCCGCCGAGCTGGAGCCGCGCTTCCGCCCCACCCTGATCACCAATACGCCCGAGACGTTCGTGGACCCGTTGTCACTGTCCGGGATGTCGCTGAACTCGCGGGCCGGGTTTGCCGTGGACGGCGTGCGCCACGGCCAGGCCGGGCTGCTGGCGTGGGCGAACAAGCCCAACGTGCGCGCTGCCGGGCCCACCAGCCTAGGCGGGGTGGCCAACGCCCAGGCCCTGGCGGCGATCTACGCCGCCTCCTTTGGGCCGGTGCCGGAGCTGGGTATCGAGCGCGGGCTGCTGGATCCGGACACCTGGGCGCAGGTCTCCCGCGAACGGGTCTTCGGCCCGGACCGGATCAGCGGGCAGCCGCAGTCCTTCGGGCTGGGGTTCACCAAGGGCACCCCCGGCCAGGAGTACGGCTCGATCTTCGCCTACGGGCACAACGGAGCGAATTCGTCGATCGCGTTCGCCGACCCGGCGCACAAGCTCGCGGTCGCCTACCTGCCGGCCGGGCCGGAAGGCGAGACCCAGAACCCGACCGGGGTCCAGCTCAGCCGAACGATCCGCCAGATTCTGCAAGCGAAGGAGAAGTAATGAAGTTCGTGGCACTGGGTGACTCGTTCACCGAAGGGGTGGGCGACGTGGACCAGCTGCGCCCAAACCAGGTGCGCGGGTGGGCGGACCGGGTCGCCGAGGTGCTGTGCGCCCAGGGGGACTGGCAGTACGCGAACCTGGCCATCCGCGGCAAGAAGATCCGCCAGGTCATCAACCAGCAGCTGGAGGCCGGCCTGGCCCTGGAGCCGGACCTGGTGACCATCTACGCCGGCGGCAACGACATCCTGCGCCCGAAGGTCGACATCAACTCGCTGATGCGCGGGTATGAGGGCATGGTGCAGCGCTTCACCGACTCCGGGGCGAAGGTGGTGCTGTTCACCGGGTTCGACACGGCCGACTCGCCCCTGTTTTCCCGCACCCGCCCGCGCACCGCGCTGTACAACGAGCTGGTGCGCACCATCGCCGAACGCCACGGGGCGATGATCGCCGACTACTGGCGCTGGCGCGAATTCAGCGACCCGCGCCTGTGGGCGGTGGACCGGCTGCACATGAACGAGCTGGGGCACACGATGATGGCCCGGCGCGTGCTGGGGGTGCTTGGCGACCACGGCGTGGTGCCCGAAGCCTGGCAGGAGCAGATCCCGGCCCCGGTGCTGGCCCCGGTGCCGGAGAACTCGCGCGGGGAAAGGATCCGCCAGGACCTGGGCTGGGCGCGCGAACACCTGGCCCCGTGGATCAAACGCCGGCTGACCGGCACTTCCTCGGGCGACACCCTGCAGGCCAAGTACCCGCACTACATCACGCTGGGCACCGGGCAGTAGCCCGCGGCATTGCCCGCGCCGGGCGCATCTGTGCCGGGCGCGCGGCTGACAGCCGGTGTTGTGGGTTCCGCCACGCACCGGCTATCCTTAACGAGGAGTTCCGGGGCTGGCCCCGGAATCCACGCCGCTGACGGATGGCGGGAGAGACCCTCCCACGCCACGGAAGGGCGCCGAAGGAGCAATTCCTCCCCGGGAAACTCTCAGGCCACCGTACCGCCATCAAGAGGCAACTCTGGAAAGCAGCCGGTTTGACCGGTTCACCGAAGGTGCAAGTAGTCGCATCCGTTTGCCGGCTACGTAAAACTCTCAGGTATGACAACAGGGATGGGGAGGGAAACGACCTTCCATTGGCATGCGCCTTGACAGATCCCACGGAGTTTCCTGCACCATGACCATCACGCAGACCTCGCCATCGACGAGCAGCGAATTCGTCTCGCGCCACATCGGCCCACGTGAATCCGACATCCAGACCATGCTCGAGACCCTGGGGTACTCCAGCCTGGATGAGCTGGTCGACACCGCGGTGCCCGCGGACATCCGCCAGGGCGAGCCGCTGCACCTGCCGGCCGCACTGAGCGAGACCGAGGTGCTCGCCACCCTGCGCGGCATCGCGTCGAAGAACGTGCTCAAGACCCAGATGATCGGCCAGGGCTTCTACGACACCATCACCCCGCCGGTGATCCGCCGCAACATCGTGGAAAACCCGGCCTGGTACACCGCCTACACCCCGTACCAGCCGGAAATCTCCCAGGGCCGCCTGGAGGCGCTGCTGAACTTCCAGACCATGGTCATGGACCTCACCGGCCTGCCGATCGCCAACGCCTCGCTGCTCGATGAGTCCTCCGCCGCCGCCGAGGCGGTGCTGATGATGCGCCGGGCCAACAAGAAGAAGGCCAACGGCAAGACCGTGCTGGATTCGAACCTCTTCCCGCAGACCATCAAGGTCGTGCAGGGCCGCGCCGAGGCGCTGGGCTTCGAGATCGAGATCGCCGATCTGGGCGCCGGGCTGCCCGAGGGCGAGATTTCCGGGATCGTGCTGCAGCAGCCGGGCAACGACGGCGCGATCGTGGACCACCAGCAGATCATCGCCGCCGCCAAGGACGCCGGGGCGATGGTCACCGTCGTTGCCGACCTGCTGGCGCTGACCATGATCACCCCTCCGGGGGAGCAGGGCGCTGACATCGCGGTGGGCAACACCCAGCGCTTCGGGGTGCCGCTGTTCTTCGGCGGCCCGCACGCCGCCTACATGGCCGTGGGCAAGGGCATGGAGCGTTCCATGCCCGGACGCCTGGTCGGGGTGTCCACCGATGACGCCGGACTGCCGGCCTACCGCCTGGCGCTGCAGACCCGCGAACAGCACATCCGCCGCGAGAAGGCGACCTCCAACATCTGCACCGCCCAGGCGCTGCTGGCCATCTGCGCCTCCATGTACGCGGTCTACCACGGCCCGGCCGGGCTGAAGCAGATCGCCAGCCGCACCCACAACCACGCCCGGGTGCTGGCCAGCTCGCTGATCGCCGGGGGCTACACCCTGGCCGCCGAATCGTTCTTCGACACCGTGGTGGTCAACGTGCAGGACGCCTCCGCCGTGCTGGCCCAGGCCTCCCTGGCCGGGATCAACCTGCGCAAGGTCAGCGACACCCAGGTGGGCGTCTCCACCGACGAAACCACCACCAGCGCGCACATCGCCGCCCTGGCCGAGGTGTTCGGCGTGCAGCTCAGCGCCCCCGAGGGCTTTGAGATCCCCGAGGCGATGGTGCGCACCAGCGACTACCTGACCCACCCGATCTTCAACACCATCACCTCCGAAACCCAGATGATGCGCTACCTGCGTCGCCTGTCGGACCGCGACCTGGCGCTGGACCGCACCATGATCCCGCTGGGCTCGTGCACCATGAAGCTGAACTCGGCCGCCGAGATGGAATCCATCACCTGGCCCGAATTCGCCGGCATCCACCCGTTCGTCCCGGCCGAGCAGTCCATTGGCTGGCGTGAGCTAATCGCCGACCTGGAGGGCCGGCTGACCGCGATCACCGGGTACGCCGGGGTTTCGATCCAGCCCAACGCCGGATCGCAGGGCGAGTACGCCGGGCTGCTGGCCATCAGCGGCTACCACGCCTCCCGTGGCGAGGCGCAGCGCAACGTCTGCCTGATCCCGGCCTCCGCGCACGGCACCAACGCCGCCTCCGCGGTGCTGGCCGGCATGAAGGTGGTGGTGGTCAAGACCGCCGCCGACGGCACCATCGACGCGAACGACCTGGACGCGAAGATCGAGGCCAACAAGGACGTGCTCGCCGCGATCATGATCACCTACCCCTCCACCCACGGGGTGTACGACACCGACGTGCGCGAGGTGTGCGACAAGGTCCACGCCGCCGGCGGCCAGGTGTACATCGACGGGGCGAACATGAACGCCCTGGTGGGCCTGGCCCAGCCGGGCCAGTTCGGGGGCGACGTCTCGCATCTGAACCTGCACAAGACCTTCTGCATCCCGCACGGCGGCGGCGGGCCGGGCGTGGGCCCGGTGGCCGTGGCCGAGCACCTGGTGCCGTTCCTGCCCGGGGACGCCAACGGCGCCTACACCGAGCGTGACGGCGTGCCGGTGGTGGCCACCGCCTTCGGTTCGGCCGGCGTGCTGCCGATCTCCTGGGCGTACATCGCCATGATGGGCGCCGAGGGCCTGACCCAGGCCACCAAGACCGCGATCCTCTCCGCGAACTACATCGCCACCCGGCTGAACGAGCACTTCCCGATCCTGTTCACCGGCAACGGCAACCTGGTCGCCCACGAGTGCATCCTGGACCTGCGCGAAGTGACCGCCAAGACCGGGGTCACCGCCGAGGACGTGGCCAAGCGGCTGATCGACTTCGGCTTCCACGCCCCGACCCTGGCCTTCCCGGTGGCCGGCACCCTGATGGTGGAGCCCACCGAGTCCGAGGACCTGGCCGAGATCGAGCGCTTCATCGAGGCGATGATCACCATCCGCCAGGAAATGGAGGAGGTGCTGGCCGGGGTGTACGAGGTCGCCGAGTCGCCGCTGCGCCGTGCCCCGCACGCCGCCGCCGCGGTGATCACCAGCAAGTGGGACCGCAAGTACTCGGTCGAGCAGGCCGTGTTCCCGGTGCCGAGCCTGAAGCAGGACAAGTACTTCCCGCCGGTGGGCCGCATCGACGGCGCCGCCGGCGACCGCAACCTGATCTGCTCCTGCCCTGCCCCTGAAGCCTTCGAAGACTAGGACATGACTACCGTGACTGACATCAAGCACACCGTGCTGCACGCCAAGCACGAGCAGCTCGGCGCGAACTTCACCGACTTCGGCGGCTGGGACATGCCGCTGCGCTACGGTTCGGAACTGGCCGAGCACAAGGCGGTGCGCTCCACCGCCGGCCTGTTCGACCTCTCCCACATGGGCGAGGTGTGGGTCAGCGGCCCGCAGGCCGCCACCGCGCTGAACACCGCCCTGGCCGGGAACCTCGGGGTGGTGAAGCTGGGCAAGGCGAAGTACTCGCTGATCCTCAACGAGGCCGGCGGAATCCTCGATGACCTGATCGTCTACCGCCTGGAGGAGGAGAAGTTCCTGGTCGTGCCGAACGCCGGCAACGCCGCACTGGTCGCCCGCGAACTGGCCGAACGCGCCAAGGGCTTTGACGCCACCGTCCAGGACGTCACCGCCGAAACCTCGCTGATCGCCGTGCAGGGCCCTAACGCGCAGGCCATCGTCAAGGCGCTGGCCGCCGACGAGGCCGGCGCAAGCGTCGTGGAGGAGATGAAGTACTATTCCGCCGCCCGCCTGGCCCTGGGTGGGGTGGACACCATCCTGGCCCGTACCGGGTACACCGGTGAGGACGGCTTCGAGCTGATCATCGCGAACGAGGACGCCGAAGGCCTGTGGGAGCAGATCGTGCAGATCGGCAAGGACCACGAGCTGGTGCCCTGCGGGCTGGCCGCCCGCGACTCGCTGCGCCTGGAGGCCGGCATGCCGCTGTATGGCAACGAGCTGTCCACCGAACGCAACCCGTTCGAGGCGAACCTGGGCCCGGTGGTCTCCTTCAAGAAGGAGGAGAACTTCATCGGCCGCCAGGCCCTGGAAGAGGTGCGCGCCAACGGCACCGCCCGCAAGCTGGTGGGCCTGAAGGGCCTGGGCAAGCGGGCCGGGCGCGCCGGCTACCCGATCCTGAAGGACGGGGAGGTCATCGGCGAGATCACTTCCGGCCTGCCCTCGCCAACCCTGGGCTACCCGGTGGCGCTGGGTTACGTGGATGTTGCGCACAGTGAAGTCGGCACGCAGCTCGAAGTGGAGCTGCGCGGTAAGACTTTGCCATTTGAAGTTGTCGAACTGCCGTTCTACACCCGCGCCAAGTAACGTTGATACCGACGGGCGTCGCACAGCGCCCATTGATTCCCTTCGGAGAGGAACCATCATGAGTAAAGTTCTTTCAAGCCTGCGCTACTCGGCCGAGCACGAGTGGATTGACGATTCCAGCCCGGCCAAGGTCGGCATCACCCAGGTCGCAGCCGATGCGCTGGGCGACGTGGTGTACGTGGACCTGCCGGAGGTCGGCGACGCCGTCACCGCCGGCGAGACCTGCGGCGAGGTCGAGTCGACCAAGTCGGTTTCCGACCTGTACTCCCCGGTCACCGGCACCATCGTCGAGGTCAACTCGGAGGCCGTGGACAACCCGGCCATCCTGAACGAGGACCCGTACGGCAACGGCTGGCTGTTCACCGTCGAGGTCAGCGAGGAAGGCCCGCTGCTCTCGGCCGCCGACTACGCCAGCGCCAACGGCGGGAGCGTCGAGTAAATGGGCAACACCACTTTCCAGTCGATGGCCCCCGCCTCGCTGACCCAGTCGTTGGGTGAGCTTGATCCTGAGGTGGCGGCGCGGATTGATGCTGAGTTGGCGCGTCAGCAGCGTGGCCTGGAGATGATTGCTTCGGAGAATCATACGGCGCAGGCGGTGATGC
>NZ_JAVGCZ010000071.1:0-13892 GCF_052928425.1 Glutamicibacter sp. BSL13 | reverse complement strand
CGGTGCCGCGCACCGTGAGCACCGCATCCGCGCCCAACTCCACCCGGGCGCCCATGGCCGGCAGGATCTGCCGCCAGCGTCCGCCGATCTGGGTGGTGTGCTGCGGCCAGTGCGGGATGCGCACGGTGCCGGCGGTGGCCAGCGCGGCGGCCAGGAACGGGCCGGCGTTGGACAGGTCCGGTTCGACGCTGACGCTGAAGGCCGGCAGCCTGCCTTCGGCCACCTGCCAGCCGCGAGCGTCGGGGTCGGTGCTGACCGTTGCGTCCAGCTCGTTCATGCTCTGCACGGTCATCTGGATGTGCTCGGGGCTGGCGACGGCCCCGTCGGCGGCCCGCAGACGCAGCCCGCCGGGCAGTGCCGGGCCGGCCAGCAGCATCGCGGAGATGAACTGGCTGGACCCCGACGCGTCGATGCGCACCTCGGGGCGCTGCCCCAGCTGCTGCGGGTGCAGCGTGAACGGCAGGAAGCCGGGCTGTCCGGCGTACTCGATGCGCGCGCCGAGCTCGGCCAGGGCATCGAGCACCGGTCGCATGGGACGCACCCGGGCCCCGGCATCCCCGTCGAAGTAGGCACTGACACCCAGCGCGGCGGCCAACGCCGGCACGAAGCGCATCACGGTGCCGGCCAGCCCGCAGTCAATGTTCACGATCCCCTGGCGCGGGCCGGCAGCGGCGGCGGGCGGGGTCAGGCGCACCGTGGTGGATCGGTCATCCTGCACCGTGCGCTCAACACCCACCCCCAGGGCGGCCAGCGCGTCCAGCATCAGCTCGCTGTCGCGGCTGATCAGCGTGTTGTGGATCGTGCACGGCCCGTCGGCCAGGGCGGCGAGCACCAGATAGCGGTTGGTCAGGGACTTGGAGGCGGGCACCAGCACGGTCGCGTTGATCGGTTCGGTTACGGACGGGGCATCCCACATCGGGTGGTCGCTGACATGAGCCGGCACGTGTTCTTCGCACTTCCTTCGCTTGGTTTCCAGGCCCGGTCCCCAGGTGACAGGCCCTAGCAGAATCCTACCGTGGGCACCGGGAATTATCCGGTCTGGGCGGGTGTTGGAATGAGTGTGACGAGACTGGAAGGAACCATGGGAACAACTGCAAGTGCCCCCTCGGCCGTCGCGGTCCTGCCCCGACCGGCCGGTGAGCGCGTAGACTGGGCGATGATGACGGAAAATACTTTGGGTTCCGGCGTGCCCGATCCCGCTCAGGAAACCGACGAGCAGCGCCGCGAGCGTTTTGAGCGCGACGCGATGCAATACGTCGACCAGTTGTATTCGGCGGCCCTGCGCATGGCGCGCAACCCGGCGGACGCCGAGGACCTGGTGCAGGAGGCCTACACGAAGGCGTTCTCCGCGTTCCACCAGTACAAACCGGGAACCAACCTCAAGGCCTGGCTCTACCGGATTCTGACCAACACATACATCAACCTGTACCGCAAGCGCCAGCGCGAACCCCAGCGCACCAGCACGGACACCGTCGAGGACTGGCAGATGGCCCAGGCCGCGGACCACACGCCCACGGGGCTGCGTTCGGCGGAAGTCGAGGCGCTGGACCGGCTGCCGGATTCCGATGTGAAGGCCGCGCTGCAGGCGATCGGCGAGGATTTCCGCCTGGCCGTCTACTTTGTGGACGTGGAGGGCTTCAGCTACAAGGAAACCGCCGAGATCCTCGGGGTGCCCATCGGCACGGTGATGTCGCGATTGCATCGGGGACGGAAGAACTTGCGCGAGTTGTTGGCTGACTACGCCAAGGATCGGGGAATGCCCGCGGCGGTATCCCACTCCAAGGCCAAGGGAGCGGAGAAGTAGAAATGGATTGCTATTCACTGGGCGACTGTGCCGATTCCCGGCTGGTGCGCATCTACAACTATCTCGATGGCGCGCTGACCCTGGAGGACATCAAAGAGGTCAAGCGGCACCTGGAGCACTGCCCGGAATGCACCGAGCAGTACGACCTGGAGTGCATCATCCGATCGGTGGTGCGCCGCAGCTGCCAGGAGCACGCCCCGAGCCAGCTGAAGGAAAAGATCATGGTGCGCATCTCGCAGATCCGGGTCGAATCCGGGCACTAGCCGCGGCCTTGCGCCCCACGGGAACACCACAACTGCATACGGTTCGGTACCCACCGGTTTGCCCGGTGCCTACCACCACGACGCACCCAGCCGTCGACACCAGCACTCCGGCCGATCGGCCAGCACACCGGTGTCGGCGGCTGGTGCTATGCGGGGCGGAGATAACGCGCACCGCCCGGACGGAGTTTGACCTGCCGGGCTTTGCCGCCTCGGGCCAGGGGAGGACGCCGTCGGGCGAAGAGCGGGCAGGACGCTGTGTGCAGGGGCAGGTCGAGGATAAAGAAATCCCCGCAGGGCACCGGAAGAATCTGGTGCGCTGCGGGGATCATCCATATCAGCTTATGCGTTGGGGCGCTTGCCGTGGTTTGCTGAACGCTTACGGCGGTCCTTACGCTTACGTGCGCGCTTCGACATAGTGCCTCCTTAGATAGGGATTGCGATACCGCCGCCAGTAGGCGGTGGTCCGGCAACCATTGTTTCACATGCGGGAGGGCTTTGTCGTTTGTGGCGTGTCACACGCGAGTCGTGGCAGCGGGGCACAGTGCCGTGCTGCGCGGCGCGGGGATGTGGCCAAGCACGCCAAGAGATGCACGGCCGGATCCCGGGCGGGCGGCTTAGCCTTCGCTTGGCTCGGGAAGCTCCATCCAGTTGTACCAGCCGCGGTGCAGCACCAACCACGCCATCAGCCCGTAGCCGGCCTGTCCGGGCACCCCGCCGTTGGCGGTGAGGTCCGCGCGCCACTGGGTGTGGGCGCGCAGCGGGGTGAATGTGTCAATGTAGTGGTGGTTGCGCCGCAGGGCCACATCCGAGTAGACGCGGTTCAGTTCGGCGACCCGTTCGTTGCGGGCGTCGTCCAGCCCGGGGGCGGGACCCACCAGCAGCGCCTTGATCGACATCTGGCTGGCGGAGTCCAGGATGTTGGCCAGGTTCAGCCGGCTGCGGGCGGTGGAGACCTCAAGGTCAACGTCCCGGTCGGACAGGGCGATCACCAGCCGGTTCTCGACCCGGTCGCCAAAGCGCCGTGTCGCCTCGCCCAGCCAGCGTTCGGCCAGCGCCTCTGACCCCTCGGCCGGGGCAGCCAGCACAAAGGACTGCAGGCGCAGCGCCGGATCCTGGGTGCGCGCCAGGACCCGGCCAAACCACCCCAGGGCCCGGGGGTCACCATGTCCGGCCAGCAGTTCGTCTCCGATTGCGGTGA
The DNA here is from genome assembly GCF_052928425.1 of Glutamicibacter sp. BSL13. Taxonomy (NCBI): domain Bacteria; kingdom Bacillati; phylum Actinomycetota; class Actinomycetes; order Micrococcales; family Micrococcaceae; genus Glutamicibacter; species Glutamicibacter sp. BSL13. The sequence continues at coordinate 10,627 of NZ_JAVGCZ010000071.1, read as the reverse complement.
TGCGGATGGTGCGTAACTCCAACGGGGGACCTTTCGTGTGCCGATACCTAGTTCCCCACCTTAGCAGTGAACGCGGCGTGAACCCGGGCAATTGGGGAGGTGTTTAACGTGATGGTGCCGGCACCTGCCGGGCACCGCGACCCATTGCGGGGGAGCGGTGCCCGAAGGTGCCGGCACTATGCGCCGGTCAGGGCCGGTTTAGCGGGCGAACGCCTGCTGCAGCAGCACGGCCTGCTCGGCCTCGTGCCGCTTGGAGGTGCCGGCGCTGGTGGCGGCCGACGCCGGGCGGGAGACCAGGGTGACCTTCTGCTCCAGGCTCGGGGCCACGTACAGCCCGAAGAACGGCCACGGGCCCTGGTTGGCCGGCTCGTCCTGCACCCAGCTGACCTTCGCGTTCGGGTACTTGGCCAGTTCCGCGGCGATCTGCTCGGTCGGGGCCGGGTAGAGCTGCTCCACGCGGATGATCGCGGTCTTCTCGTCCTTGGCCTTGGTGCGGGTGGCCAGCAGGTCGTAGTACAACCGGCCGGAGACCAACAGCACCTTGTCCACCGCGTTATTATCGGAGATCGAGCTGTCACCGATGACCTCGCGGAAGCCGCCGGTGGTGAAGTCCTCCACCGAGGTGGCCGCCGCCTTCAGGCGCAGCAGCTGCTTCGGGGTGAACACGATCAGCGGCTTGCGCGGACGGGCGTAGGCCTGGCGGCGCAGCAGGTGGAAGTGGTTGGCGCCGGTGGAGGGCTGGGCCACGACCATGTTGTTCTCCGCGCACAGCTGCAGGAAGCGCTCGATGCGGGCGGAGGAGTGGTCCGGGCCCTGGCCTTCGTAGCCGTGCGGCAGCAGCATCACCAGGGAGGAGGACTGCGACCACTTCTGCTCGGCCGAGGAGATGAACTCGTCGATCACCGTCTGGGCGCCGTTGACGAAGTCGCCGAACTGCGCCTCCCACATCACCAGCGCGTCCGGGCGCTCCACCGAGTAGCCGTACTCGAAGCCCAGGGCCGCGTATTCGCTGAGCAGCGAATCGTAGATCCAGATCGGGGCCTGGTCCTCGCTGAGGTGGTTCAGCGGGTACCATTCCTCGTCGTTGATCCGATCGTGGAACATCGAGTGGCGCTGCACGAAGGTGCCGCGGCGCGAGTCCTGGCCGGCTAGGCGCACCGGCACGCCCTCCATGGAGAGCGAGCCCAGGGCCAGCAGCTCGGCGAAGCCCCAGTCGATGCCGCCCTCGCGGCTCATCTTCTCGCGGCGCTCCAACAGGGAACGCAGCTTGTTGTGCACGTTGAAGCCCTCGGGGATCGCCAGGTGCGCCTTGCCGATGGCGGCCACGGTCTGCGCGGAGATCGCGCTGGGGCGGGCCCCGTCGCGGGTCAGCTCATCCTCGGCCTGGGCGAACGGCTTCTCCAGGTCGTTGATGGTCGAACCCGGGGTGACGATCGGGATCGGGGAGGTCTGCGCAGCGTGGGTCTCGGAGAAGATCCGCTCCAGCGACTCGCGGTACTCGGCCAACGCGTTGTCGGCCTCCTCCTGGGTAATGTCGCCGCGGCCGACCAGCGCCTCGGTGTACAGCTTGCGGGTCGAGCGCTTGGCCTCGATTAGGTTGTACATCATCGGTTGGGTCATCGACGGGTCATCGCCCTCGTTGTGCCCGCGGCGGCGGTAGCACACCAGGTCGATCACGACGTCCTTGTTGAACTTCTGGCGGTACTCGAAGGCCAGCTGGCCCACGCGCACCACGTCCTCCGGGTCATCCCCGTTGACGTGGAAGACCGGGGCCTGCACGGCGCGGGCCACGTCGGTGGAGTACTCCGAGGAGCGCGAGGAGCTCGGGGCGGTGGTGAAGCCGATCTGGTTGTTCACGATCACGTGGATCGTGCCGCCGGTGCGGTAGCCCGGCAGCTGGCTCATGGCCAGGACCTCGGAGACCACACCCTGCCCGGCGAACGCGGCGTCGCCGTGCACCAGGATCGGCAGCACTTCGCTGCGCGAGCCCAGGCGGTCCAGCTTGGCGCGCACGATGCCCTCCAGCACCGGGTCCACGGCCTCCAGGTGCGAGGGGTTCGCCGCCAGGTAGACCTTGGTCTCGTTGCCGGCATCCGAGGTGTAGGAGCCCTCGGTGCCCAGGTGGTACTTCACGTCGCCCGAGCCCTGCACGGACCCCGGGGTGGCGGTGCCCTCGAACTCGCGGAAGACCTGTGCGTAGGTCTTGCCGGCGATGTTGGTCAGCACGTTCAGCCGGCCGCGGTGGGCCATGCCGATGCCCACCTCGCTCAGGTGCTCGTCGGCGGCGTCGGAGATGATCGCATCCAGCAGCGGAATCAGCGACTCGCCGCCTTCCAGGCTGAAGCGCTTCTGCCCGACGAACTTGGTCTGCAGGAAGGTCTCAAACGCCTCGGCGGCGTTGAGCTTGGACAGGATCCGCTTCTGCTCCTCGGCGCTGGGCTTGCGGTAGGGGCGCTCCAGCTTGGACTGGAACCAGTCGCGCTCCACCGGCTCCTGCAGGTGCATGTACTCGATGCCGGTGGTGCGGCAGTAGGCGTCGCGCAGCACCCCGAGGATGTCGCGCAGCAGCATCCGGTCCTTGCCGCCCAGCCCGCCGGTGACCCATTCGCGGTCCAGGTCCCACAGGGTCAGCCCGTAGGTCTTGATGTCCAGATCCGGGTGCTTGCGCTGCACGTACTCCAGCGGGTTGATGTCCGCCATCAGGTGCCCGCGCACGCGGTAGGAGTGGATCAGCTGCTGGATCCGGGCGACCTTGTTCACCTGCAGGTCGATGTCGACCTGGTTGTCCACGGCCCAGCGCACCGGCTCGTACGGGATGCGCAGCTGCTCGAAGATCTCGTCGTAGAAGTCCTGCTCACCCAGCAGCAGCGACTCGACCAGCTTCAGGAATTCGCCAGAACCGGCGCCCTGGATGACGCGGTGGTCGTAGGTCGAGGTCAGGGTGATGTGCTTGCCGATGCCCAGGGCGGCGACGGTCTTCTCCGCCGCGCCGCGGTACTCGGCCGGGTACTCCAGGGCGCCCACGCCGATGATCGCGGCCTGGCCCTTGGACAGGCGCGGCACCGAGTGCACGGTGCCGATGCCGCCGGGGTTGGTCAGCGACACGGTGGTGCCGGCGTAGTCGTCCGCGGTGAGCTTGTTGCCCCGCGCGCGCTTGATCAGGTCCTCATAGGTGGCCCAGAACTCGTTGAAGCTCAGGGTCTCGGCGGCCTTGATGTTCGGCACGGCCAGCATGCGGGTGCCGTCGGGCTTGGGCATGTCGATGGCGATGCCGAAGTTCACGTGGGCCGGCTGCACGGCGGTGGGCTTCTTGTCCACCACGTCGTAGGTCACGTTCATCGACGGGAACTGCTTCAGCGCCCGCACCACGGCGAAGCCGATCAGGTGGGTGAAGGAGATCTTCCCGCCGCGGGTGCGCTTGAGGTGGTTGTTGATGACCACGCGGTTGTCGATCATCAGCTTCGCCGGCACGGCGCGCACGGTGGTGGCGGTTGGCACGGTGAGGCTGGCGTCCATGTTGTTGGCGATGGCCTTCATCGGCCCGCGCAGCACGGTGCGCTTTTCCTCGCCATAGGACTGGTTCGAAGTCTGGGGTTTGGGGGCCTGCGCCGGGATCGGGGCGGTTTTCGGCGCGGCGTTCTGCTTGCTCGGCTCCGGCTTGGCGGCCTGCGGCTTCTCCGCCGCCGGCTCGCTGGAGCGGGCGGCAGCGGCCGCGCGCGGGGCACCCTGGGTCTTGGCCGGGGCGCTCTGCGGCTTCGCGGCGGGCTGGGCCGGCTTGGCTTCCGCAGCCGGCTTCTTCGCCGGTTCTTCCTCGTCTGCGGTGAGGGACTCGAAGATGTCCCACCATTTCTTATCGACCGAGTTCTTGTCGACGAGGTACTGCTGGTACAGCTCGTCTACTAGCCACTCGTTTCCACCGAACTCTTCCGTTAGCCGATGGTGTGCTTGCTCTGGCACGTGCAACGCCTCTCCCTGATTTTCTACGCTGTTCTAGCTTGGGCGGGCGGTGGCCCGAGGACGCTATGAGTGGCCACCGTGCACACAAGATTTCTAGACCTCCCAACAGTCTAGTGACATTTTGCGCCAGTTGGCTAAGACGCGGCACGGATCACAGGATCGGATGCTCACATATCTCCCGCTCACCGGGGGATTTGTGCCGTTCATCTTTTTCATCTGCCGGTGATGCGAAGTTAAGCTTCGTTCGTTAGACTGATGCGCACTATGGACAGTCATTCTCCGTGCCGGCCGGTCGCCCAAGGGCGCAGCGCCGGCAGCCCCAGACATGAACAGGTGGGCTCCGCCTCCCGATTGGAGCCTTCTAGTTGCCGCTGGGCGGCAATTGGAATTACTTTCACCACACCGGCCCTAGGGGGAAGCTAGCCCCCAATGGAATGGTTATACATCCTGCTCGGCCTGCTGCTGATCCTGGGAACAGGGTTCTTCGTGGCCGTCGAGTTCGCGCTGGTGGCGCTGGACAAGTCCACCGTCGCCCAGGCCGTTGAGGCCGGCGAACGCGGTGCCAAGCCGCTCTACCAGTGCCTGACCTCGCTTTCCACTCAACTTTCCTCCTGCCAGCTGGGCATCACGCTGACCACGCTGCTGACCGGTTATGTGCTGGAGCCGGCGATGAGCCAGCTGCTCAGCCCGTTGCTGGTCCAGCTGGGGGTCACCGGCGCCAGCGCCACCGCAATCTCAGTGGTGATCTCGATGACCCTGGCCACCCTGCTCTCGATGCTGATCGGCGAGCTGATCCCCAAGAACCTGTCGATCGCCCGGGCCATGACCGTGGGCAAGGCGCTGGCCCGCCCGCAACTGGTGTTCACCGCAATCTTCAAGCCCGCCATCCTGGCGCTGAACGGGTTCTCCAACCAGGTGCTCAAGCGGTTCTTTGGCATCGAGGCCAAGGAGGAGATCTCCGCGGCCCGCAGCGCCCAGGAGCTGGCCTCGCTGGTGCGCCGTTCGGCCGAGCTGGGCACCTTGGACAACCAGACCGCCAAGTTCGTTGAATCCACCATTGAATTCTCCGAACGCACCGCGGCCGATGTGATGACCCCGCGCACCACCATGGCGACAATCGACTCCGAGGCCCCGCTATCGGAGCTGATCAGTCTCAGCGCCGAGACCGGGTTCTCCCGGTTCCCGGTGATCGAGGGCTCCAGCGACCGGATCCAGGGCGTGTGCCACATCAAGCGCGTGGTCTCGGTGCCGCGTGAACGCCGCGGCGCCCTGCAGGTCGGGGAGTTCGCGATGGACGCGCTGTACGTGCCCGAAACCATCCACCTGGACATCCTGCTTGAGCAGCTGCGTGCCGCCGAGTACCAGGTGGCGATCGTGATGGACGAATACGGCGGCACCGCCGGGTTCGTGACCCTGGAGGACCTGATCGAGGAAATCGTCGGGGAGGTCTCCGACGAGCACGACGAGGACGAGGAGGAAGTGATCGCCCAACCGGACGGCGCCTGGCTGTTCCCGGGCATGTTCCGCCCCGACCAGATCAACGACCACTTCGACGCGGACATCATCCCGGATGACGCCTCCTACGAAACCATCGGCGGCTTCATGCTCTCCGAGCTTGGCCGTCTGGCCCAGCTGGCCGACGTGGTCACCACCGAGGCCGGCAGCTTCACCGTGACCGAGTTGGACGGCAAGCGCATCGCTCAGGTGCGCTTCGTGCCGGCCGCACCGATCCAGGAGGCCGAGAATGAGTGACTTCATGGGCCTGATCTGGCTGGTGGTGCTACTGCTGGCCAACGCGTTCTTCGTGGGCGGCGAGTTCGCGGTGATGAGCGCTCGCCGCTCGCAGATCGAACCGCTGGCCGACGACGGGCACAAGCGCGCCAAGGTGGCGCTGTGGGCGATGGAGCACGTCTCGGTGATGCTGGCGGTCTGCCAGCTGGGCATCACCGTGTGCTCGCTGCTGATCCTGAACATCTCCGAACCGGCGATCCACCACCTGCTGGTGGTGCCGCTGCAGGCCATGGGCGTGCCGGTGGCCGTGGCGGACACCAGCGCGTTCCTGATCGCCCTGGTGGCGGTGACCTTCCTGCACGTGACCTTCGGTGAGATGGTGCCCAAGAACATCTCGGTGTCCGTCGCCGACAAGGCGGTGCTGCTGTTGGCCCCGCCGCTGGTGTGGCTCTCCAAGCCACTGCACCCGGTGATCTCGCTGCTGAACGGTTCGGCGAACCTGGTGCTGAAGATGTTCGGCGTCGAACCGCAAAACGAGGTCAGCAGCGCCTACACGGCCGCGGAGGTGCGCTCGATCATCCAGTCCTCCTCCGAGGAGGGCACCTTGGAGAACGAGGACGCGCTCCGGCTGAGCAAGGCGTTGGAGTTCACCTCGGTGACCGCCAGCCAGTGCATGGTGCCGCTGGAGGACCTGTTCACCCTGGAATGGGGGCAGACCACCGCGCGGGAGTTCGAGTCCAAGGTCGCCAAGACCGGGTTCTCGCGCATGATGATCACCCGCGAGGGCATCCCGGTGGGCTACTGGCACGTGAAGGACGTGATGCTCATCGACGACGAGCATTCGACCCAGCCGCTGCTGAACCTGCCGCTGCACCCCCTGGGCCAGGTGGCGCACACCGATGAGATCGAGGTGGCGCTGGAGGCCATGCGCCAGCAGGGCAACCACCTGTCCACCGTCATCGACGCGGACGGGAAGGTGACCGGGGTGGTGTTCCTGGAGGACATCATCGAGGTGCTGGTCGGTGAGATCAGCGACACCACCCGGAAACGCCACGTTCCGCCGCGTGCGCCGCGCAACGGCCACGCCCCGGGAACGGCAACCACATAATCCGCCGCGCACGGTGCGACACTGCGCCGGGCGCAAATAGGAATCAGTCGCAATTAGGATAGAATGGCCGTGGTGCCGCGCACGACGCGGGGCCACGGCCATTTGCCGTCCGCGCGCCGGCCCCCACCAACCACACGAAAGCCGCAGAATGCCAGCAGAACCGATTGTCTCCTTCCAGCACGCCCGCCTGGCCTTCGGCCCGCGCGTGCTGTGGCAGGACCTGGACCTGGACGTGCGCCCCGGTGAATTCCTGGCGGTGCTCGGCCCCAACGGCTCGGGCAAGACCAGCTTCATCAACACCATGCTGGGCACCACGGTGCTCGAATCCGGCACCGTGCGCATCGAGGGCAAGCCGGTGCGCCGCGGCTCGGAACTGGTTGGGCTGATCCCGCAGCAGCGGCCCATCGCCGATCACGTGCCGCTGCGCGCCCGGGACCTGGTGGCCCTGGGCGTGGACGGGCACCGCCCTGGGGTGCGCCTGGCCCGGCGCAAGGTGGCCGAGCGCGTCGATGAGCTGCTGGAGCTGGTCGGCGCCAGCGACTATGGGCAGCGCCCGGTCGCCGAACTCTCCGGAGGGGAGCAGCAGCGGCTGCGGGCCGCGCAGGCGTTGGCCTCCAACCCGCGGGTGCTGCTGTGCGACGAGCCGCTGCTGAGCCTGGACCTGCACCACCAGCAGGCGATCAGCGAGGTGATCCACCGCCAGGCCGTGCAGGCCGGCAGCGCGGTCATCTTCGTCACCCACGAGATCAACCCGATCCTGCCCTACGTGGACCGGGTGCTGTACCTGGCCGGCGGGCGGTTCCACGTGGGGACCGTGGATGAGGTCATGCAAAGCGAGGTGCTCAGCGAGCTGTACGGATCGCGCGTTGAGGTGCTGCGGGTCAACGGGCGGATTGTGGTGGTCACCGGGGACGGGGAACGCCAGGTGCCCGATCCGGTGATACCGGAAGAGGGCGGGCCGGATGGCCAGGCGGCGGCGAAGGGTGAACCGGAAACGGGCGGACCGGAAACTCGTGAACCGGGTACGGCGGGACGATAGGCATGGGGTTGGATAATTTTCTTGAGCGCGTGATCAATTTCGAGGATTACGCCCAGCTGTTGCCGCTGGTGAGCAACTCCCTGATCGCCGGGGCCGTGCTCGGGGTGGTTGGCGGGCTGATCGGCATTTTCATCATGATGCGCGACATGGCCTTCGCGGTGCACGGCATCGCCGAACTGTCCTTCGCGGGGGCCTCCTTCGCGCTGCTGATCGGCGCGGACGTGGTCACCGGCTCGGTGTTCGGCTCGCTGATCGCCGCGCTGGTGCTGGGCGTGCTGGGCACCCGGGCGAAGGACCGCAATTCCATTACCGGGGTGCTGATGCCCTTCGGGCTGGGCCTGGGGATCTTGTTCCTCTCCCTCTACGAGGGGCGCAGCGCGAACAAGTTCGGGCTGCTGACCGGGCAGATCGTCGCCGTGGACGAGGCGCAGCTGGGCGGCACGCTGGTGATCAGCGCCGTGGTGATCCTCGCCCTGATCATCATGTGGCGCCCGTTGACCTATGCCAGCGTCGACCCGGTGCTGGCCCGCGCCCGCGGGGTGCGCACCTCCGGGCTGTCGATCGTGTTCATGGTGGTGCTGGCCCTGGCGGTGGCCATGTCGATCCAGGTGGTCGGCGCACTGCTGGTGCTGGCGCTGCTGATCACCCCCAGCGCCGCCGCCCTGCGGGTGAGCAGCAACCCGGCAGTCACCGTGCTGCTCTCGGTGCTGTTCGCGCTGACCAGCGTGGTGGGCGGGATTCTGCTGGCGCTGGGCGGGGCGCTGCCGATCAGCCCGTACGTGACCACGATTTCGTTCGTGATCTACCTGGTGTGCCGGCTCATCGAGGCCGTGCGTTCACCCAGCCGCCACCAGGTCTAGCGGAACCGGGCACTCCGGTCGCCGGATCCGCCGCCTCGCCGCCGCCGCCCCGGCGCGGCGGGCGTGGGCGTTACTTGGCGTCTATGCGGGGCTGGTCGGCGCGGTTCTGCCGTCGGCATTCGGCGCACAGCCCATAGATCTCCACGGTGTGCTCCGGCTCGCTGAAGCCGTGCTCCTCGGCCACCCGGGCCGCCCAGCGCTCCACCGACGGGGCCAGCACCTCAACGGTCTTGGCGCACACCCGGCACACCAGGTGATGGTGGTGCACCTCGGTCACGCACTGGCGGTAGCGGGCTTCACCGTCGCCCGAATGCAGCACATCGACCAGCCCGTCGTCCGCCATCGACTGCAGCAGCCGGTACACGGTGGCCAGCGAGACCTTGTGGTTCTGCTCCTGCAGCCAGCGGTGCAGCTGCTGGGCGGTGGCGAAATCGTTGACCTGGACTAACGCCTCGTTCAATGCCACCCGCTGCTTGGTAACCCGGGTTTCCCCGGCACGCGTGGTTGACGGCTGCGTCATATGCGGACACCACTCCTATTAGTTGCCACGGGCGCGCGAAACGGCGGCGCCGGTACACCCACAATTTTAGCCAACTTCGCCCGGCAATGCGCCCGATGACTGGCCTCGGGTGTGGCTGGACGCCTAGTGTGGGGGTATGCGCATCGTATCCCGTGGTCATTCATGTGTTGAGGTATCCACCATCGACGGGTCGATCCTGGTCGATCCGGGCGGCTTTTCGGACCTGGAGGGGGCGTTCGAGCAGCAGCAGGCCGTGCTGATCACCCACGAGCACCCCGACCATGTGCTGCCCGAGGTCGTCGCCGAGGCGGTCACCGCGAACCCCACCCTGCAGGTGTACGCCCCGCAGACGGTGGTCCAAACCCTGCACGAGCTGCTGCCGGCCGTCGCCCGCTCACGGGTCGACCCGATCCAGCCCGGCGCCCAGGTCACCGTCGGCGGCATCCAGGTGCGCGCCTTTGGCGGCACCCACGCCACCATCCACCACTCCATCCCGGTGGTCGCGAACATCGGCTACCTGCTGGGGGAGCGGATCTTCCACCCCGGCGACAGCCTGCAGGTGCCGGTGGGGCTGCACCCCGACGTGCTGCTGGTGCCGGCCATGGCGCCCTGGTCGCGGGTGGGGCAGACCATCGACTTCGCCACCGAGGTCGACGCGCCGCTGTGGCTGCCGATCCACGACGGGCTGCTGAACGAAAACGGCCTGGGGCTGTTCGACCGGCTGCTGGGCAACGCCGCCACGGCCCAGGGGCGCGATTACCAGCGCTGGGAGCAGGGCACCAGCTACGACATCAACGACCTGATCTCCCGGGAGCCAAACGCATGAGCGCCTTGATCCGGGCCAGCGACCTGGCCGCGAAACTGCAAGACCCTAACCTGGTGCTGCTCGACGTGCGCTGGAAGCTGGGCGCCACCGACAACCGCGAGCAGTACCAGGCCGGGCACATCCCGGCCGCCCGTTTCGTGGATCTGGAAACCGAGCTGTCCGGCCCGGTCGGGGAGCACACCGGGCGCCACCCGCTGCCCACCGCCGAGGCCTTCCAGCAGGCCGCCCGCGGCTGGGGCATCAACGACGAGAGCTGCGTGGTGGTGTACGACGATGCCGGGGCGATGGCCGCCGCCCGCGCCTGGTGGCTGCTGCGCCACGCCGGCTTCACGAAGGTCGCGGTGCTCGACGGGGGACTGCAGGCCTGGCGGGACGCGAAGTACATCCTCTCCTCCGAGGTGCCCAAGGTGGAGCCGGGCACCGTGAGCCTGTCCTGGAATCAGATGCCGGTGCTGGAAATGCAGGAGCTGGCCGGGTTCGACGGGGTGCTGATCGATTCGCGCGCCACCGCCCGCTACCTGGGGGTGGAAGAACCCCTGGACCCGGTGGCCGGGCACATCCCCGGGGCGCTGAACCGTCCCACCAC
>NZ_JAVGCZ010000070.1:0-14002 GCF_052928425.1 Glutamicibacter sp. BSL13 | reverse complement strand
GGCGCTGGTGGCCGTGGCCCCGGACGAGGCGGTGGTGCTGCGGGAGGGGCAGCAGCACCGCGTGCCGGCCGGGCAGGTGCTGGTCGGCGAGCTGGTGCTGGTCAAGGACGGGGCGAAGGTCCCGGTCGACGGCCGGGTGCAGCACGGCAGCGCCGGGGTGGATGAAAGTTCGATCACCGGGGAGTCCCTGCCGGTGGACAAGGCCGCCGGGGACCAGGTCTTCGCCGGCACCATCGCCACCAGCGGCTTCCTGCAGGTGGTGGCCGAGGGCATCGGCGCGGACACCACCCTGGCGCGCATCATCCACCGGGTCGAGGAGGCGCAGGACGCCCGGGCCCGCACGCAAAGCTTCTTCGACCGGTTCGCCACCTGGTACACCCCGGCGATCATCCTGCTGGCGCTGGTGGCCGGGCTGCTCACCTCCGATGTGGTGCTGGCCCTGACCCTACTGGTCATCGGCTGCCCCGGCGCCCTGGTGATCTCCATCCCGGTGGCGGTGGTGGCCGGCATTGGCAGGGCCGCGAAGGACGGGATCCTGATCAAGGGCGGGGAGTATCTGGAGCAGGCGGCACGGATTGACACGGTGGCCGTGGACAAGACCGGCACCCTGACCGAAGGCCGCCCGCAGCTGACCGACCTGGTGCCGGTCGGCCGGGGCGTGGACGCCGCGCAGCTGCTGGAGGTCGCCGCCCGCGGCGAGGCCGGCTCCGGGCACCCGCTGGCCCAGCCGATCCTTACGGCCGCCGCGCAGCGGGGCCTGTTGGTGCCGCTGCCCGAGCAGGTCGAACCGGTGCTGGGCAAGGGGATCCTCGCCCGCTCCGCCGGCCAGCGGATCCGGATCGGCAACCCCGCCCTGCTGGCCGATCACGGGCTGGTGCCCGGGGCGCGGGCGGCCGCCGCGGCCGGGGAACTGGCCGCCGCCGGCAAGACCCCGATGCTGGTGGCGCTGGACGGTCAGGTGCTGGGGGTGGTCGCGGTCGCGGACACGGTGCGCGCCGACGCCGCGCAGATGGTGCGCGAGCTGCGCGCGGTGGGGGTCAAGCGCATCGTCATGCTCACCGGGGACAGCGCCCCGGTGGCGCACGCGATCGCCGCCCGCACCGGCATCACCGAGGTCAGGGCGTCGCTGCTGCCCGAGGACAAGCTGGAGATGGTGCGCGAACTGCAGCGCGGCGGGCACACGGTCGCGATGGTCGGCGACGGGGTGAACGACGCCCCGGCCCTGGCTGCTGCGGACATCGGGGTGGCCATGGGCGCGGCCGGTTCGGCGGTGGCCGTGGAAACCGCCGATGTGGCGCTGATGGGGGACAACCTGCTGCGCCTGCCCCAGGCGATCGGTGCGGCCCGGCGCACGGTGCGGGTGATGCGCCAGAACATCATCATCGCGGTGGCCACCGTGGTGCTGCTGCTGGCCGGCGTGTTCGCCGGCGGGGTGACCATGGCGCTGGGCATGCTGGTGCACGAGGCCTCGGTGCTGGTGGTCATCGGCAACGCGATGCGCCTGCTGCGCCGCAGCCCGGCCCGCCGGGACGCCGGGGTCCAGCGCCCGGCCGCGCTGGGCGTCCAAGTCGAGGCATGAGGCGAAAAAACGCCACGGCCGCCGGTACCCTACCGGCGGCCGTGGCGTTCGCGGGCGTGCTAGGACAGCACTTCCAGCCCGCCCAGGTAGGGCTGCAGCGCCTTGGGCACGTTCACGGTGCCGTCCGGGTTCTGGTGGTTCTCCAGGATCGCCACAATCCAGCGGGTGGTGGCCAGGGTGCCGTTCAGGGTGGCCACGGCCCGGGTCTTGCCCGCCTTGCCGTCCACCACCTGGCGTTCACGGATGTTCAGGCGGCGGGCCTGGAAGGTGGTGCAGTTCGAGGTGGAGGTCAGCTCGCGGAAGGTCCCCTGGGTGGGCACCCACGCCTCGCAGTCGAACTTGCGGGCCGCGCTCATGCCCAGGTCCCCGGCGGCGGTGTCGATCACCCGGTAGGGCAGCTCCATCTTCGCCAGCATTTCCTCTTCCCACGCCAGCAGCCGGGCGTGCTCCGCCTCGGCCTGCTCGATCGTGGTGTAGACGAACATTTCCAGCTTGTTGAACTGGTGCACGCGGATGATCCCGCGGGTGTCCTTGCCCGCGGCCCCGGCCTCGCGGCGGTAGCAGGAGGACCAGCCGGCGTAGCGCAGCGGCCCGTCGGACAGGTCCATGATCTCGTTCGCGTGGTAGCCGGCCAGCGCCACCTCGCTGGTGCCCACCAGGTACAGGTCATCGCGTTCCAGGCGGTAGATCTCGTCATCGTGTTCGACGTCGAAGCCGGTGCCCTGCATGATTTCCGGGCGCACCAGGGTCGGGGTGACCATCGGGATGAACCCGTAGGAGACCGCCTGGTCCAGGGCCATGTTCATCATCGCCATCTCCAGGCGCGCGCCGATCCCCTTCAGGAAGTAGAAGCGCGAACCGGAGACCTTCGCCCCGCGCTCCATGTCGATCGCGTCCAGCTTCTCGGCGATCTGCAGGTGGTCCAGCGGCTCGAAGCCCTCGGCGGCAAAGTCGCGGGCCGTGCCCACGGTCTTGAGCACCGTGAAGTCGTCCTCGCCGCCGGAGGGGATGCCCTCGACGATCAGGTTCGGGATGGAGCGCTGCAGGGCGCTGGCCTTCGCGGCGGCGGCGTCGGCGGTGGCCTGGGCCTGCTTGACCTTCGCGGCCAGGTCCTTGACCTCGGCCAGCAGGGCGGCGCGCTCCTCGCCCTTGGCCTTGCCGACCTTCTTGGAGAACACGTTCTGCTCCGAGCGCAGCGTCTCGAAGGCGGCAATGGTTTCACGGCGGGCCACATCGGCGTCCAGCAGCTGGTCAACGAGCGTCTCGTCGGCGCCGCGGGCACGCTGCGAGGCGCGGTACAGGTCCGGATTATCGGTGAGCATTTTCAGGTCGATCACAAGATAAGCGTAGCAACCATGAGTACGATGAAGTCACTATGCATAGAAACCGCGTGATCATCGCTTCATTGGCCGGCGGCGCCGGCGTGGCCGCGCTGCTGAGCTGGCGGTCGGTGCGCAAGCTCATCGAACCCAGCAGCCCGCTGAGCCGGGAACCGGATGAGGTGGAGCAGGTCGCGGCCGGCCAGGTCGCCATCGTGGTCAATCCCTCCAAGTCACAAGCCGAAGCCGCCTGCCACGCGGTGCGTCGGGTGTGTGCCGAGGCCGGGCTGCCCGAGCCGCTGGTGTTTGAGACCACGGTGGATGACGCCGGGCAGGGCGGCGCGCGCCAGGCGCTGCAGGCCGGGTGCGACACCATCCTGGCCGCCGGCGGGGACGGCACGGTGCGCGCGGTGGCCGAGGTGATCGAGGGCGCGGAGGCGACCCTGGGCATCCTGCCGCTGGGCACCGGCAACCTGCTGGCCCGCAACCTGGAGATCCCGATCGACGATGTGCACACCACCGCGCTGCTGGCGGTGCGCGGCCGGGTGCGGCGCATCGACGTGGGGCATTTGCGCCTGCAGCACCTGAACGGCACGGAGGCGGACCACGCGTTCCTGGTGATCGCCGGGGTGGGCACCGACGCGGACCTCTTTGACGACACCGACGAGCAGCTCAAGCGCCGGGTCGGCTGGCTGGCCTACTCGGAGGCCGGGCTGCGCCAGCTGCCCGGGCAGCGCAAGCGCGTCTCCTTCCAGCTCGGGGACGGCCCCTGGCAGACCCGCCGGGTGCGTTCGGTGCTGTTCGCCAACTGCGGCAAGCTGCAGGGCCTGGACTTCGTGCCCGAGGCGAAGCTCGATGACGGGATCCTGGACGCGGTGGTGCTCTCCCCGCGCTCGGCGGCCGGGTGGGTGTGGATCTTTTTGAAGACCGCGTTCCGGGCGAAGAACGAGATCCCGGTGATTTCCTTCTACGAGACCAAGAAGGTCTCGCTGCGCTGCACGGAGCCGATGAACACGCAGATCGACGGGGACCCGACCGGCATGGTCAATACCCTGCAGGCCTGGATCAACCCGTCGGCGCTGCGCATCCGCACCGCCTAGAGGCGGTGCAGCAGCTGGCCCACCCATTCCCGGGCCCGGATGAAGGCCTCGTTGGAGTTGTGTGAGTCGATGCTCGGGGTGATCCCCTCCGCGGCATTGTAGGAGCCCAGGAACTTCAGGTCCGGGCACAATCGGTGCAGCCCGGTCAGCGCCGCGGCGACCCGCTCCTCGGCCAGGTGCCCGTCGATGTCCACGGAGAAGAAGTAGCTGCCCAGCCCCGTGCCGGTGGGCCGGGACTCGATGCGTGAGAGGTTCACCCCGCGCGCGGCGAACTGCTCCAGCAGCGCCATCAGCGCGCCGGGCTTGTCCTCGGGCAGCGGGACGATCAGGGTGGTCTTGTCCACCCCGGTGGGCGCCGGCAGCGGTCCGGGACGGGTGACCAGGAAGAAGCGGGTGACCGCCCCCAGGTTGTCCTCCACGCCCTCGACCAGCACCTTCAGGTTGCGGTCGTGGGCCACCAGCGGCGAGCAGATCGCCGCCTGGTGGTGCTGTTCGGGGTCCTGCAGCCCCACGGCGGCGGCCGCGGTGGAGGAGCCCTGGATAAATTCCGCTCCGGGAATATTGGCCTGCACCCAGCCCCGGCACTGCGCCCAGGCGACCGAATGCGTGGAAATCTGGGTGATCTGCTCCAGCGCGTCGATGTCCTCGCGCACCGCCAGCACGAACGTGATCGGGACCAGCACCTCGCGCACGATCTGCAGGTGGTCGGCCCGGGCGATCGCGTCCAGGGTGGCCGAGACCCCGCCCTCCACGGAGTTCTCGATCGGCACCATCGCCCCGTCCACGGAGCCCTCCAGCACCATCGCCAGCGCCTCGTTCACGTTGGCGGCCGGGACCCGCTCGGCCTCGTCCGCGCCGGGAACCTGCAGCAGGGCGGCCTCGGTGAAGGTTCCCGACGGGCCCAGGTAGGCATATCTCATCGAACGGCCGGCTCCTGCCCGTTTTCGGATTCCATCGGCAGCTGCGCCTCGATCCACGCGTCCGAGCCCCCGGCAATGTTGTACACCGAGTAGCCCATCCCGGTCAGCCAGGCCGAGGCCTGGGCGGAGCGGCCCCCGGTGCGGCAGATGACATAGGTGTCCACATCCGGATCCAGTTCCTCGAAGCGCTCGGGAAGCTGGCCCAGCGGGATGTGGGTGGCGCCCTTGGCGTGGCCCTCAACCCATTCGAAGTCCTCGCGCACATCCAGGATCAGCGCCCCGTCGGGCACCTCGGTCACCGAGACGGTCTCGAAGTCACTCATGGTTAGCGTTCCTCTCGCATAGGGTGTTTGCTTATAAGACTAATGAGTTCGAGCATCGAAAGCAGACATGTTGACGTCATCCGCCCTGAAGTTGCGCAACCAGCTGGCCGCCGGGGAGGTCTCCAGCCGGGAAGTGACCGAACACTACCTGCGGCGCATTGAACGCTTCGCCTCCCTGGGCGCGTTCGTGCACGTGGAGCAGCGGGCGCTGCAGGCCGCGGCGGCCGCGGACCGCCAGTTCATGCGCGGGCCCATCGGGCGGCTGCACGGGATGCCGATCGCGTTCAAGGACCTGAACGAGGTCGCCGGGATGCCCACCACCTACGGGTCCAGGGCGGTGCCGCACCTGGTGGCGGCACGCGACCACCCGCTGGTGGCCCGGCTGCGCGCCGAGGGGGTGGTCATCACCGGAAAGACCCAGGTCCCGGAGTTCGGGCTGAGCAGTTATTCGGAGAACCTGGTCGCCGCCCCCTCCCGCAACCCGATGAACCCCCAGCTGTCCTCCGGGGGATCCTCCGGCGGGCAGGCGGCGGCGGTGGCCGCCGGGCTGCTGCCGCTGGCCCCGGGCAGCGACGGGGGCGGGTCGGTGCGCATCCCGGCCGCGGCCTGCGGGCTGGTGGGCCTGAAGCCGGCGCTCGGGCGGGTTCCGGCCGATGTCGCCGAGGGCTACCTGGACCGCTTCGGCGCCCCGAAGCTGACCGTGAGCGGTCCGCTGGGGCGCGATGCGAAGGACACCGCCCTGCTGCTGGATGCGATGCTCGGCCAGGACCGCTACCTGCCGGCCCTACAGGACGGGCCGGTGGACGCGCTGCGCGGGCTGCGCATCGGCTACAGCACCCACTCCCCCTTTGAGCCGGTCTACCAGATCCGGCTCAGCAGTGACGCGCGGGCCGCGTTCGAGCGCGGGCTGCGGCTGCTGGAGCACCGCCACCACGTCATGCCCGCCGACCTGCGCTACGCCCCGGACTACCCCGAAACGTTCGCCACGGTGTGGACCAACGGGCTGAAGGACGTGGCGATCGGCGACGAATCGCTGCTGGGCACCCTGGCCCGGGACTACCGGCGCCGCTCCCGCCAGCGCAGCGCGCAGGTCTCGCTGGGCGCCGCCACCCGGATTAAGCAGATCGCCGCGGACCTCATCGCCCAGTGGTCGGCCTATGACGTGATCGCCACCCCGGCGATGGCCCACACGCCCCCGCCGATCGGCTACTACACCCGCCATGACGCGGACACCGACTACCGGCTGCAGTGCCAGTACACCCCATACACCTCGATGGTCAACGTCGCCGGGTGCTCGGCGATCACCGTCCCGGTGGCCACCGCCGCCGATGGCATGCCAATGAGCATTCAGCTCATTTCAGCCCACGCCAACGAGGAAAAACTGCTCATTTTGGCACACCAGCTGCTGGCCGAAGCATAACAGGCTGTGATCCACCAAACCGTGTGAGATCTATCGCAAAAGTAGGCATCGAAGTCAAGAAGGGCGAAAAATGTTACGCATGTCTACTGTTTCACCGAGCACCACCGGCACGGGCAAGACCTTCTTCGGTCACCCCGGCGCGCTGGCCAACCTGTTCAGCGTCGAGATGTGGGAACGCTTCTCCTTCTACGGCATGCAGGCACTGCTGGCCTACTACATGTACTTCTCGGCCACCGAGGGCGGCCTGGGCATGGAGCAGGGCCTGGCGCTGTCGCTGGTGGGCGCCTACGGTGGCGCGGTCTACCTGAGCACCATCCTGGGGGCCTGGGTCTCGGACCGCCTGCTCGGCCCGGAACGGGTGCTGTTCATCTCCGCGGTCGTGATCATGGGCGGTCACCTGGCCCTGGCGCTGCTGCCCGGCGTGGTGGGCCTGGCCATCGGCCTGGTGATGGTGGCCGTGGGCTCGGGCGGGCTGAAGGCCAACGCCACCGCCCTGGTCGGCTCGCTGTACTCCAAGGAGGACCCGAAGGCCGACGCCGGCTTCTCGATCTTCTACATGGGCGTAAACATCGGCGGGCTGGTCGGCCCGCTGCTGACCGGGCTGCTGCACAAGCACTTCGGCTTCCACATGGGCTTCGGCGCCGCCGCGGTGGGCATGGCCCTGGGCCTGGTCATCTACGGGTTCGGACGCAAGAACCTGCCCGAGTCGGTGCGCCAGGTCGCCAACCCGCTGCCGGCCGCTGAGCGCAAGCGCTACCTGCTGATCTTCGCCGCCGTGCTGGTGGTCATCGTGCTGGCCTTCACACTGAAGATCGTCACCCCCGAGAACCTGGCCTCCACCATCGCCTACGTGGTGATCGCCGCCAGCATCATCTACTTCGTGCTGATCCTGCGCAGCCCCCGGGTGGATGCGACCGAACGCAAGCACGTGTACGCGTTCATCCCGTTCTACATCGCCTCCGCCGCGTTCTGGGCGCTGTTCCAGCAGCAGTTCACCTTCATCGCCGCGTACTCGGCCGAACGCCTGGACCGCCACCTGTTCGGCTGGGAAATGCCGGCCAGCTGGGTGCAGTCCATCAACCCGGTGTTCATCGTGCTGCTGGCCGGGGTGTTCGCCACCATGTGGACGAAGCTCGGTTCCCGCCAGCCGCGCACCAGCGTGAAGTTCGGCCTGTCGCTGGTCGTGGTGGGCATCGCCTTCTTGTGCTTCATCCCGCTGAACTCGCTGGCCAAGACCCCGCTGCTGGCCCTGGTGGGGATCCTGCTGCTGTGCACCATCGCCGAGCTGCTGCTCTCCCCGATCGGCCAGGCGGTGACCACCAAGCTGGCCCCGGCCGCGTTCGGCACCCAGATGATCGCCCTGTTCTTCCTCTCGGTCTCGCTGGGCACCACCCTGTCCGGCGTGCTGGCCGGGTACTACACCGAGGGCAATGAGGTCGCCTACTTCCTGTGGCTGGGCGGCACCGCGGTGGTGCTGGGCCTGGCGATGTTCGCCGCCACCCCGGCGCTGAAGAAGCTGATGGGCACCGTGCACTAGCAGGTCCCCGCACACGCCGATGGCCTGGTCCCCTCACGGGGGCCAGGCCATTTTCCTGTTTGCGCGCCCTTAGGCGTAGTCGGAGTACATGCTCTGGTTCAGGTCGGTGTAGAACGAGGCGGAGAAGAAGAACACGAAGATGATGAACGCGTAGCACAGCAGCGCCAGCACCAGCCCCACCCAGGAGGTGATCAGCCCGGCCAGGGCCATCCCGCGCCCGGCCGGCTCGCGCCGGTACCCCAGGTGGCCGGTGATCACCCCGGCCAGGGGGATGAAGATGATGACCAGGAATCCAAGCAGGGACAGGATTCCCAGGACCAGGGAGGCCACCGAGAGTCCGGTGGGCTGCGGCGGGGGCACATAGGTGTTCTGGGGGTACGGGTGGTAGCTCATCGCCTCCATCCTATAAACCGTCCGGGAACCAGGGAAACCGGCGCGGCGCGCACCGCCAACCCCGATAGGATGCCTAGTAGCAGACTCTTGACCTGGCAGACAAAGGATGGGCATGGCACACGAACGCGCGGGACAGCCGGCACGCGAAGAAGACCTGATCGACCTGCAGGAGGTCCTGGACGCCTACTTCAGCCGCGTTCCCGATCCGCAGCAGGCCGGGCAGCGGGTCTCCTTCGGCACCTCCGGGCACCGCGGCAGCTCGCTGAACGGCTCCTTCAACGAGGCGCACATCGCCGCGATCACCCAGGCGGTGGTGGACTACCGCGTCTCGGCCGGGATCACCGGTCCCATGTACGTGGGCAAGGACAGCCACGCCCTGTCCGAACCGGCGTACCGCACCGTGCTGCAGGTGCTGGCCGGCAACTCGGTGCGCGTGCTGGCCGAGGACGGGCTGACCCCCACCCCGGCGCTGAGCCACGCCATCCTGGTGCACAACGCCGCCGGCGGCCAGCAGGCCGACGGGCTGATCATCACCCCGTCGCACAACCCGCCGGCCGACGGCGGGATCAAGTACAACCCGCCGCACGGCGGGCCGGCCGAATCCGAAATCACCGGCCCGATCGCCCAGCGCGCGAACGAGCTGCTTGAATCCGGGCAGATCCGCCGGGCCGAACCGGACGCCGAGGCGTTCGACTTCCGGGAACTGTACGTCACCGACCTGGCCGAGGTGATCGACTTCGCCGCGATCGCCGAGTCCGGGATCAGCATTGGCGCCGACCCGCTGGGCGGGGCCTCGGCCCACTACTGGGGGGAAATCGGGCGGCGCTACGGGCTGAACCTGGAGGTGGTCAACGAGCGGGTGGACCCGCGGTTCGGGTTCATGACGCTGGACAAGGACGGCAAGATCCGCATGGACTGCTCCTCCCCGGATGCGATGGCCTCCCTGGTGGCGAACCGCCGCAGCTACGACATCGCCACCGGCAATGACGCGGACGCTGACCGGCACGGGATCGTCACCCCGGACGCCGGGCTGATGAACCCGAACCACTTCCTGGCCGTGGCCATCGACTACCTGCTCACCCACCGCCCGCAGTGGCCGGGGGACGCGCAGGTGGGCAAGACCCTGGTCTCCTCGGTGCTCATCGACCGGGTCGTCGCCGCCCACGGCCGCCAGCTGCTGGAGGTGCCGGTGGGCTTCAAGTACTTCGTGCAGCCGCTGGCCACCGGCCGGGCGGTGTTCTGCGGGGAGGAATCGGCCGGGGCCTCCTTCCTGACCCGGGGCGGGCGCCCGTTCAGCACCGACAAGGACGGGATCATGCTGGCGCTGCTGGCCAGCGAGATCCGCGCGGTCACCGGCAAGTCCCCCAGCCAGCTGCACGCCGGGCTGGTGCGGGAACACGGCACCAGCTACTACGCCCGCTTCGACGCGCCGGCGGACCTGCAGCAGAAGGAGGTGCTGGGCCGGCTTGATGCGCAGGCGGTGCAGGCCACGCAGCTGGCCGGGGACGCGATCACCACCAAGGCCACCGAGGCCAGCGGCTACCCGATCGGCGGGCTGAAGGTCTCCAGCCAGCGCGCCTGGTTCGCCGCCCGGCCCTCGGGCACCGAGGACATCTACAAGATCTACGCCGAATCCACGGTGGGCCAGGAGCACCTGCAGCAGGTGCTCGCCGAGGCCCGCCAGATCGTGGACGCCGCGCTGGCCGGCCAGGTGTAGCCCGCCGCCACGGCGCCGGGGCTAGATGAGCTTGTCGATGAACTTGCGCTTGGCCCAGGAGTAGGGCGGGTAGACGGCGTTCAGGGTGTCGATCACCGTGGTCTTGTTCAGCTCCGGACGCATCTGCGAGAGCCGCTCAAAGCCGTGCTTGCCGTGGTAGGCACCCATGCCGCTGTCCCCCACGCCGCCAAAGGGCAGGGTCGGGACGATCAGGTGGGTCATCGGCGCGTTGTGCACGATCGCCCCGGCCCGCACCCGGTCGGAGAAGATCGACTGCAGCCGCGGGTTCTCGCTCATCAGGTAGGCGGCCAGCGGGGCGGGGCGTTCGGCGATGAACTGCAGGGCCGCGTCGAAGGACTCCACCTCGATCACCGGCAGGATCGGACCGAAGATCTCCTCGGTCATCAGCGGGCTGTCCAGCTCCACGTCGCGCATCACCGTGGGGGCCAGGCGCAGGGTCTGGGCGTCGCTCTGCCCGCCGATGACCACCCGCCCGTGCTCCAGCAGCCCGGTGAGCCGCTCAAAGTGCTGGCGTGAGACGATCCGCCCGTAGTCCTGGTGGCTGATCGGGTCCCGGCCGTAGAAGCTGCCAATCGCCTTGGCCAGGCGGTCAACCAGCGCGTCCGCGTCCCCGATGGACAGGATGTAGTCCGGGGCCACGCAGGTCTGCCCGCTGTTCATGAACTTGGCGAACGCGATCCGCTTGGCGGTGGCCGGCAGGTGGTTGTCCACCACGGTCGGGCATTTGCCGCCCAGCTCCAGCGTGGTGGGGGTCAGGTGCTCGGCGGCCGCGCGCGCCACGATCCGCGCCACCCGCGCCCCGCCGGTGTAGAAGATGTGGTCCCAGCGCGCGGCCAGCAGCTCGGTGGCGGTGTCCACCCCGCCCTCGCACACCGCGTACACCCGCGGATCCAGGTAGTGCGGCAGCAGCCGGGCGATCGTGCCGGAGGTGGCCGGGGCCAGTTCGGAGGGCTTGAGCACCGCCGCGTTGCCGGCCGCGATCGCGGCGATCAGCGGGGCCAGCAGCAGCTGCAGAGGATAGTTCCAGGCGCCGATGATCAGCACCACCCCCAGCGGCCGCGGCTCGATCTTGGCCATCGCCGGCTGCAGCGACAGCGGCACCTTCACCGAGGTGGAGTCCATCCACTCGGCCAGGTGGCGCTGGGCAACGTCGATTTCCGTGCGCAGGAAGTCGATCTCGGAGAACTTCGCCTCGGTCGCGCTCTTGCCCAGGTCCTCGGCGAGCGCGGCGATGAAGTCCTCCTCGCGTTCGGCCAGCATCTTCTCCAGGGCCCGCAGCTGCTGGGCGCGGAAACGGCGCGGATGGGTGATGCGCGCGTCGGCGGAGCGGCGCAGGTGCGCGATCATCTCCGCGATCTTGCCCGGGTGCTCGTCGACCGGCGGCGCGGTTTCCCCGACCGGTTCCGGCGGCTGCTGTGAGGTGAAGATTCCCATGGCTCGAGCGTACGTCATCCCCCGGCCCCCGTTTGCGCCACCGGGTTGATACATTGGGCTGGATAAAGGAGGGCCGATGACCGACCTGAGCGCGCCGCTGGGCTCGTTCGCCGTCGCCGCCGCCCTGGTGGCGCTGATCCTGCGGGCCCTCAGCCCGAGCGGGAGCGGGAACCTGCTGGCCCAGGCGCGCCGGTACGCCCGGTGGTGCGCGCTCATCGGGTTCCTCGCCGCCGTCTCCACCGACTGGTTCGATGCCTCCTACCTGATCAGCGCCGAGGGGCAGGCGGTGCCCGGCGGCTGGCCGGGCGCGGTGGGGCGGGCCGCCACCCCGGCGCTGTGGGTCGGGTTCGTCTACGTGCTGGCCCAGTTCACCGGGCCGCGCGTGCAGCGCAGCGCCGACCCGCAGCCGCGCACCGGGCTGGTGCCCGGCAAGCTGGTGGCGGCCCTCGTCCTGGTCCTGGCCGGCTCGCTCACCGCGCTGTGGGCGGCGAGCGATGTGCCCTACCGGGCTCCCACCGCGCAGCGCGAGCTCAGCGGGGAGGAATTGAGCTACTTCATCCCCGCCGCCGACGGGTTGCGCCCGGCCGGCGAGGTGCTGCCGTACCTGGCCCTCTGCCTGGGGCTGCTGGTGGCCGCCACCCTCCTGGCCAGCCTGGTGATCCTGCGCCGCAGGCCGCTGCCGGGGATCTCGCGGCACGACAACCGGGTGCTGCGCCGGGTGTGGCTGAACCGGCTGTACCGCACCGTGGCCGTGGTCCTGGCCGCCAACGGCGCGGCCGCCCTGCACTACAAGGCCCGGTGGTTCCACCAGCAGGCCGCGGACGGGGACCTTGAGCGGCTGCGCGCGCTGGGCGACGGCTGGGATTCGGTAGGGAACTACGCCGTGCTCGGCGTCGCCCTGCTGATGCTGTTCTGGCGCCCGCCGCAGAACTTTGAGGGCGTCACCGCCGTGCCGCGGCATCCGGTGCGCGCCCTGCGCGATCACCTGTTCGCCACCCAGTACGTGGCGCTGGGCGCCTCACTGATCCTGCTGCTCGTCCTGTGGCCCACGCACTCACCGCAGCCGCAGGCCCTGCCCGATGCGCGGCCGGGGATGCACCTGATGGTGCTGATCACCGGCGCCGCCCTGCTCTACCTGGTGATCACCGGCAGCAGCATGGGGTACGTGCACGGCAAGGCCGGTCGGACCGGGCCCCGGCACTGGGGGCCGCTTCCGCGCTGGGTCTACCCGGTGGCCGGGCTGTTGATGGCCGCCAGCGTCTACTTCCTGCTGCGCCCGCCACTGGACCACCTGTGGGGGCTGGTCACCGCCCCGGCGGCGTTCATCCTGCTGCTGGTGGCGGTGCTGTTGCTGGCCCACGCCGCCGTGCGCCTGGCCAGCCGGCGGATGCAGGTGGCCTGGGCGGTGGATGGGCACTGGGAGCGCTGGTACCGGCAGGTGATCGAATTCCGTTCGCTGCGCACCGTGACCGCCGCCCTGGGCGCCCTGCTGTTCTGCGGCTACGGGTTTGACTACGGGTGGGTCGGGCTCAGCCTGGCGGTGCTGTGCTTCCCGGCGCGGCTGCTCATCCCGCACCCCGGCCCCGAACGGCACCCGGCAGCGGCACATGGGCGCCCGGCTGCTGCCGGCCCTACTGCGCCGCCGGGCGCGCCGCGCCGGCCCTGACCGGGGGCGGCGCGGTGCGGCGCGTCACAGGTTTGTCAACACGTGGGCGATTGCGTACGCTCGGTCACGAGTGACACGGGGTGTCGGCGCCGCCGACTGAGATGACACCCGTCGAACCTGAACTAGTTCAAACTAGCGGAGGGATGTCGCACATGACCCTGCCTGCCGTGATCCATTCACTGCGCCACACCAGCCCCCTGGTGTTCTGCCTGACCAACACCGTGGTCGCCAACTTCACCGCCAACGCGCTGCTGGCCGCCGGCGCCGCCCCGGCCATGACGAACCTGCCCGGGGAGGCCGGGCCGTTCGCGAAGACCGCCTGCGCGGTGCTGGTGAACCTGGGCACCCCCAGCACCGAACAGCTGGCCGCCATGGATGAGGCGATCGAGGCCGCGAACCAGGCCAACACGCCCTGGGTGCTGGACCCGGTGGCCGTTGGCGCGCTGGCGGTGCGCACGCGCTACGCCCAGCGCATTGTTTCGCTGCGCCCCGCCTTGATCCGCGGCAACGCCTCGGAGATCATGGCCCTGGCCGGGCACCAGTCCACCGGGCGCGGGGTGGATTCGGCCGACC
>NZ_JAVGCZ010000069.1:0-14795 GCF_052928425.1 Glutamicibacter sp. BSL13 | reverse complement strand
GGTGCCCAGCGCGTGGAAGGTCTGGGCCACCGCCACCGGCGCCTCGGCCAGGCAGGCGGCCTGCAGTGCGGCCAGCCCGGACATCCAGAAGTGCCCGTGCACCACCGCCGGGGGTGTGGTGCCCCAGTCGGCGGCCACCGCGCGGGCCAGTTCCCCCATGTAGGGCAGGATCAGGTCCTTGGAGATCGGCTCGGGCGGCCCGGCATCCACGTGCACCACCTCGAAGCCCTGGCACACCTGTACCCGTTCGGGCAGCTTCGGATCATCGCGGCGGGTGTACACGCTCACCTGGTGCCCGCGTTCGGCCAGCGCCGTGGACAGCGCCGCAACATGCACGTTCTGCCCTCCGGCGTCCACGCCGCCGATGGCGGCCAGGGGGCTGGCATGCTCGGAAATCATTGCGATTTTCATGGGGTTGATCCTTCCGTCAATTCTTCGGCAAGCTGCGTGGAACGCACATCGCCCACCTCGGCCAGCACGGTGTCCCAGCGGGTCAGGAACCGCTGCAGGCCGTAGTGCTTCAGCGCGAATTCGCGCGCCGCCCGGCCGCGGGCCACCGCCTCCTGCGGGTCGTTGAGCAGCACCCGCGCGGTGCGCTGCAGTTCGGCGACGTCGCTGCTGACCATCCCGGCCTCGGGCGGTACCGCCCGGAACGCCTCGGTGGCCCCCAGCGCCAGCACCGGCATGCCCAGGTGCATCGCCTCCAGCAGCGCCAGACCCAGCGAGGTCCAGCGGAAGGGGTGCAGGTAGGCGCGGGCCTGGCCGAGCATCCCGTGCAGCTGGGCCGGGTTCACGTCCCCGCGGATGATCAGCTGCCCCTCGGGCAGCTGCAGGGCCTCGGGCAGCTTCTTGGTGCCTATTCCGTACACCTCCAGCGGGGCGATCTGCGCGAAGCCGGGCAGCAGGTCGGTGCCGGTGACCCGCCAGCGGCGCACCGGTTCGTTGATCGCCACCCCCAGGGTCGGGTTCGTGCCGGTGTACTGGTAACCCGGGTCCACGATGCCGTGCTCAATGACCAGGGTGCGGGCCCGCCCGCAGTCCCAGAACAGCCGGTTGAAGTGGGTGACGTGCACGATCGGGATGTCGCTGCGCTCGGCCAGCGGGTGCACCGAGTTCGGCACGTTCCCGCTCTTGGGGGTGTTGTGCTCCAGGAAGACCGCCGGCAGCTCGCTGCCCGGCGCCCGGCCGGTGAGCCGGTGCACCTCGGCCAGCTCCTCGGGCCGCTGCAGCACCACCACGTCAATGTGTTCCTCGGCCAGCTGCTCCTGGCTGACTTCCCTTACCGAGGCCGGCCAGTCCCGGCCCCCGGTGCCCAGCCCCCAGGCGTCACGCTGCGCGTTGACCGGGACCAGGTATTCATGCGGTCCGTGCACGAAGGAGTCCATCCATCCGCCGTGCACATGCCAGATCAGGATTTTCACGATCTCTTCCTTTCGTTCTCAACGACCTCGTTGCCGCGGCGCAGCTGGCGGCGCGTGGTGAAGGACGCGACGCCGGAACCCAGCCGCTGCACCGCGGCGAACACCTCTTCGGGGGTGACCTGTGTCAGGCAGGGGTGGCCAGGGACCGGACATTCGCGGGCCCGGCTCAGGGCGCAGGGGGCCTGCTGGTCCCCGAGCAGCTCCACCGCCACCTTGTACGGCGCCCAGCGGATCGCCGGGACCACCGGGGAGAACAGGCTGGCCACCGGGGTGCCCACGGCAGCGGCCAGGTGCGCGGGCCCGGTGTTGCCGGTGACCACCACCTCGGCCCCGGCCAGCACGCCGCCCAGGGTGTGGAAGTCGGTGGCCCCGCCCAAGTCCAGTCCGGCGGTGCCGGCCACGGTGGCGGTCAACTGGCGTTCGGAGGGGCCGCCGGTGACCACCGGCAGCCAGCCGGCCGCGTCCAGCAGCTCCACCAGCGCCGCGTGGTGCAGGGCCGGCCAGGTGCGCGCCGGCACGGCGGCGCCCGGGTGGATGACCACATAGGGTTTGGTTCCGGTCAGGTGCCGGGTATCGGGGATGTCCCGCACCGCCAGCGCCCCGTCATCCCCGGCAGGCAGCCGGTAGCCGGCGGCCTCGGCGATCCCCAGGGCGCGCAAAGCCTCGGGCTGGTCCTCGGCAAAGTCCTCGCCGGGGCGCAACCGCACATCCAGCAGCGAGCCGGGATAGTCAACCGAGGCCCCGGTGATGCGCGGCACCCCGGCCAGGCGCAGCAGCAGCGCGAGCGGCAGCGGGGACTGGTGGAAGGAGGTGAGGATGAGCGCCTCGTCGAATTGCCGTTCGGCCAGGAAGTCACGCAACGGCTGCAGGTGCTCATCGGTGGCCGCCGGCGCCGGGGCGGTGATCCAGGGGCTGTTGAAGGTGAAGACCTCATCCACTCCCGGCAGGGAGCGGGCCGCGGCCTGGCCCTGCGGGCCGCACAGGTAGCTGACCCGGGTGTCGGCGGCGGCGACGGCGTGCACCGCAGGTCCGCTGAGCAGCACGTCCCCGGCCGAGTCCAGCCGGGCCACCAGTACCCGCCTCATGCCCGGCCTCCCGCGCCCTGGTCGGCCGGGGCCGGGATCCCGCCCAGCAGCCGCATGGCCTCGGCGAGGCTGCCGGCCACCAGGTCGGCATCGCGTACCTCCTCGGGCCGGGTGACTGCGGTGGGCACCAGCACCCCGCGTGCCCCGGCGGCCTTGGCCGCCGCGACGTCCGCGCCGATGTCCCCGACCACGGCCACCTCCCAGGGCTCCAGCCCCAGTTCCTCGCACGCCCGGTGCACCATCCCGGGGGCGGGCTTGCGGCACCGGCAGCGGTCCTCGGGGCCGTGCGGGCAGAACTGGAACGTGTCAAAGGGGCCGAGCAGTTCACTGACCCGGGCGTTGACCGCGGCCACCTGCTCTGCGCTGATCAGCCCGCGTGCGATGCCCGACTGGTTGCTGATGACCCCGCAGCGCACCCCGGACGCGCGCAGCGCCTGCAGCACCTGGCCGGCGCCGGGCACCGGCCGCACCAGATCGGGGTCGCCGTTGTACGGCACGTCCACGACCAGCGTGTCATCGCGGTCGAAGAGCACCGCCCGGGGAAAAACTGTTTCATTGCCCATACGACCTGAGGTACCCGTCACACCGGGGGATAATCAGCCGAGAAGAACTTCTTTGGGTTCTCCCAGCTTCTGTGAATTTTTAGGAAATGTGTGCTTCCCTTGGGATTTGCCTGAAACCGTATGGCACAAACCGGTGCCGGTCAGCGACGGATCGCCGGGAAATGCCGCACGGATTGGGCTGTACTCAAGCGTCGCGAAAGGAGCATCCGGTGGGTGAGAAGAAGGATGAAGTGCTGGTGTTGCGGGCACTGAAGCTGGGCGACCTGCTGGTCGCGGTCCCGGCCCTGCGGGCGCTGCGCCGCGCCTTCCCCGAACACCGGATCACCTACGCCGCCCAGTCCTGGCTGCGCCCCATCGTGGACCTGGTGGGCGGCATCGAGCTGCTGGACACCCACGGCCTGGACGTGCCCATCGACCGGGCACCGGGCAGCGTGGATGTGGCGGTGAACCTGCACGGCAACGGCCTGGAGAGCCGTTCGCGCATTGCCGCCCTGGAGGCCAACCGGGTGATAGGTCACCGGGCCGACGGCCAGCAGGGCCCGGAATGGGACCCGGACGCCCACGAACGGGTGCGCTGGAGCCAGCTGGTGCAGTGGCATGGCATCCCATCCGACCCGGCCGACTACTTGCTGCTGCGCCCCGCCGCGCCCAGCCCGGCCCCCGGGGCCGTGGTCATCCACCCGGGCGCCGCCTACGGCAGCCGGCACTGGCCGGTGGAGCGCTTCGCTGCCGTCGCCGGCACCCTGCACGAGGCCGGGCACCAGGTGGTGTTCACCGGCAGCTCCTCCGAACGTCTGCGCGCGTTGGCCGTGGCGGAGGCCTGCGGGCTGGGGGAACAGGCGGTGCTGGCCGGCACGCTGGGGCTGGACGAGTTTGCCGCCCTGGTGGCCGAGGCTGCCTGCGTGGTCTCGGCCGACACCGGGGCCGCCCACCTGGCCTCCGCCTACCAGGTGCCCTCCGTGGTGCTCTTTGGCCCGGCCCCGGTCTCCTCCTGGGGCCCGCCCCCGGGTCCGCACGTGGTGCTCACCGATGAGAGCCTGCGCCGCGGGGAAACCTTCGCCACCGACCCCGACCCGGCCCTGCTGGCGGTGCAGAGCGAAGATGTCATCCAGGCGCTGCGGGGACTGGGGATCCTGCAGGACGCCGGCCGCGCGCAGATACTGCCGGGCAGCTAAGCGCCGTCCGGGGCCCGGGACCTAGCGCTGCTCCGGTTCCTGGCCCATATTCCGCTCGGCCGCTTCCTCGCTGCGCAGGAAAAACGCGCCCAGCGACCCGGCCAGGGTGGCGAACACCGCGACCGAATACACGGCCAGCACCACCTGCAGGATCCGGGAGAAGGGGTCATCGGCGCTGATGCCCGAACCAGTGATGGTGGCCATGGCGGTCTCAAACAATGCCGTGGAGTACTGGGTATGGGAGCCCATTGCGTAGAGCAGCTGGCTGGCGGCCAGGATGACAATCGCGGTGAACGCGGCCAGCCAGGCGATCCGGCTGCTCAGCAGCCTTCCGGCCGACCTGGAGCCGCGCACCCCGGCGGATACGATCCCGCCCAGCCGGGCC
Organism: Glutamicibacter sp. BSL13; assembly: GCF_052928425.1. NCBI lineage: Bacteria > Bacillati > Actinomycetota > Actinomycetes > Micrococcales > Micrococcaceae > Glutamicibacter > Glutamicibacter sp. BSL13. Next base: position 10,166 of record NZ_JAVGCZ010000069.1, on the reverse strand, counting down.
ACCCGCAGGGTGCGCACCGCCTGCAGGGCCCTTACAAAACGCAGGAACGGCACCAGCAGGAACAACACCTGCCACCAGTTGTGCCGCCAGAACGTTGCCTGGAAGCGGGCGATATACGCGCGCAACAGGAACTCCAGGACGAATACGACCCAGCAGATCCAGCCGGTAACGGCCAGTGCCTGGGCCCAGCGCGGTTCGGTGACCACCAGCTGCCCGAGCACCACAAAGAGGAAGAACACCCCCAACAAGCCCATGGGCCTATCCAGCCGGTCGGCCAGGTGCTCGGCGGCCCGGATCCGGGCTGCGCCCCGGTCCGGGAGGGCCGGATGCAATTCCCGGCGGTGCTCACGTGGTGCCACGGTGGTGCGGCGCCGCCCTTAGGCGACCCGGGGCCGGTGCTGGCGTGCCCGGGTGCCGCGCTCGCCGGCGGTGTGCGGAAATTGGGCAAGGATGTGGCGCTGCAGCTTTTGCAGGATCCGGGCCAGCGCCCGGGAGACCTGCACCTGGCTCATCCGCATCCGTTCACCGATGCGCTGCTGGCTTTCGTCCTCGAAATAGCGCAGGCGCAGCATCAGCTTCTCATCGGGGTCCAGCTGACGCAGGGCCCCGGAAAGCATCAGTGAATCATCCAGTGCCGCGAACTCGTCATTGCAGGCATCGGGCAGCTGTTCTTCCAAGGTGCGCCCGTTGTGCACCACATCCAGCGAATCCGGGTGGCGGCCCGATTGGGACACCACCGCCTCGGCGACCCGGGGGATCGGCTGGCCCAGGTGAGCCGCCAGTTCATGCAGACGCGGTTCACGGCCCAGCACCTGGCACAACAGCGGATGTTCACGCCGGATTTCTATCTGCAGCTCCTGGACTTCGCGCGGCGGCTGGATCACCCAGGAGTGGTCGCGCAGGTAGCGTTTGAGCTCCCCGGTGATGGTGGGGCGGGCGAAGGCCACGAAATTGGAGTTCAGGCGCGGGTCGAAGCGGCGGGCCGCCTTGACCAGGGCCAGTCGGGCCACCTGGATCAGGTCCTCCAGGTCCGGGCCGTGCTGGCCCATCTGCCGGGCAATGCCGTCGGCCAGCGGCAGGTATTCGTGCACCGCCTGCTCCTCGGTCGCGGTGCGCAGCGCGCCCTTGGGGGCGGTGGCGGTGCCCACCTCTGCGCTCCGGTGCTGTGTCACTGGCTTCCTTCCCTTCCTGCTGCTGGCGCCTGCTGTTGCGGCCGAACCGTACCGATTACTGGTCTCGGTCCCCGATGGCCGATGGATTTTTCGGGATGCTCCGCGGCTTCCGTTTCATCCCGCCAACAAGCTAGCCCCCTGCGCCAATCGGCGGGGAGCGCTTTAGGAGAGTTCTAAGGTCGCCGTCCTGCGGGGAGCGCAACGCGGGCCGGCGCGGTGCCGGGGCGGGCGGGGAGGGACACTGCTGCTTCCCCGCAAACAAGCGCTTCGACGCTGGAAGAGAGTGCGGTTTTGAAGAGCTAGCGCATTTGCGCCGTTTTGCCAAGGGCGCCCGGCCGGTTCTATATCGGGTCCGTGGCCAGGCGAGCGGCAACAGCGGTCAAAGGCACAGCCATGCCCTGTCCCCAAGGGGAACAGGGCATGGCTGTGTGGGCAGTGTGTACGTCCCCTCGGTCCGGCCCATCGCCGGCGGCGGAACCTGACCGCTAGGGGGCTTAGTCGTCGCCGGAAACCAGCTTTCCGCTGATGGCATCGACCTTGATCTCGCGGTCCTCGTTCGCGCCGTCCGGGGTGATGTCGAATTCGTAGCGCGGCCCGGCGGACCTGCCTTCCAGCTTCCACTTGTTCACCGCCCCGGCCTGTTCCTGCTGTGCGGTCTTCATCGCATCGTCCAGGGAGACGACCTTGTCCAGGTCCAGGCGCTTCTTGTCCTTCTCGGTGCCGCGCTCATCATCATCCAGATCATCGGTTTCCTCATTGATCACTTCCCCGGAGTTCGCATCAATGTGGGTCTCGTACTTCTGGGTGTCGTTGATGACCTCGACCTTGTAGGCATACCGTCCGGCGTCATTGGCCTCCAGCTCAATCTTCGAGACCTCGCCGGAGAACTTCTTCTTCGCGCTGTCCACCGCATCCTGCCAGGACGTGTCGAAACTGGTTTGGGACAGGTCGCTCTTCTGCGAGCCCGGACTCTGCGATTCCGGGCTCTGCGTGGCCGAACCGGTCGGGGAGGCGGAGGACTGCGAGGCATCTTCGGTGGGGGACGCGCTGGTGCTGGGTGCCGCCGCCTGGCTGCTGGTGGCCGTCGTTGGTTCGGGACTGTCACCGGTGTTGCCGGAACATCCGGAGGCCAGCAAGGCAGTGGCGAACGCGAACGTGAGCACTGTCGTGGTCTTCTTCATGGCACTGGTTTTCATGATTCGCTCCCTAATTCCCTGGGAAGGCCCAACATTAAAAATGCGGGACTTCATGTCTCGGATCGGTTCATTGCCGGGTCGCCGCGGGAAGCCCGCCGCCGGGTCATCCCCCGGCCGGTTCACCGGCCTGGTCGCGCGGTGCCGCCTTTAGCGAGCACCCAAGGCCATGTTTTCCACTGGTTCCCCGACAGGTCAAGCACCGGCGGGACTCTGGCAGTCAGCGTCCACCTGGCGTTCATCCGCTGGCCGTGCCGGTGCCATGCGTCCGGGTGTGCACCGGTACGACGAAGCGAGGTAACGACACAATATGGCGTGGCTCACAGTGGACTGCTACCCTCGGATCATGGCTACGGCGGGCCCCGGATCAGGGGCTATCTACCGGGCATGCTGTTGAACCTACCGAGTTGGTGGGCTGAGTTGCTGTCCGTATCCGGCGGCATGCCGGCCTGCCGTGCGAGCCGCGAGGAGCCCCAGATGAGTGCGACCATTGCCGACCAGAAGTACCTGTCAATGGCCATTGACATCGCCAGTAACAATGTCAAGAACAGCGGTGGCCCCTTTGGCGCGCTGATCCTGGCGCCCGACGGGCGCACCTTTGAAGGCGTCAACCGGGTCACCGCGAACAACGACCCCACCGCCCATGCCGAAGTGGTCGCCATCCGCGCCGCGGCCGAGCAAATGGGCACCTTCACCCTGGCTGGCTGCATCCTCTACACCAGTTGCGAGCCCTGCCCGATGTGCCTGGCCTCCGCGCTCTGGGCCCGCGTCGACCGGGTCGTATTCGCCGCGGACCGCCATGACGCCGAACGCTCCGGCTTCGATGACGCGGTGTTCTATGACTACTTTGGCCCCGATTCGGATCGCTCCCTGATGCCGGTGGAACGCCAGCTGTTCGAGGCCGAAGAGCACCTGCAGCCGTTCGAGATCTGGGATGGCCTGGAAGTGCGCACGGAATACTAAGCCGTCGCTGCCGGCAGGCCGCTGGCGTCACGAACGTCCTCCGGAAGCAGCGAACCATGGTGCACCAAAGCCTGCTGTGATATGCTTCACAACAATCGTTTGAAATCGATTTCTCGCGATCCGAAATTTCTTGGAGGACCGTCATGGGTGGATCCGTTGTCTGGGCGAAGGGACAGATTGCCCACGGAGCTTAACGGCGCCAGCGCGCCGCCAGCCAGTTTTCCGTTGAGTCATTGAACTCCGGCCACCCAACTGGTGCCCAGGCCGCTGCCTGCCCCTTCGCCGAACGCGTTGCCCCGGCGAAGATGACCACCAGCTCACTTTCACCCACTGTGCTTCCCTCTCTGGGGAAGTAGGAGGCAAGCGGCATGACCGCCGAGATCACTGAACAAACCCGGTGCCAGGTCACCGTTAATGGAACCGCCCGCGAATTCACCGGCCCACCGCACACCAACGCGCTGAACTTCCTGCGCGGCGAGGGGCTGACCGGAGCCAAGGAAGGCTGCGCCGAAGGCGAATGCGGCGCCTGCGCCATCCTGGTCGCCCGCCCCGACGGGCAGGGCACCCGCTGGACCGCACTGAACTCCTGCCTGCTGCCGGCCGCGGCGCTGGACGGACAGGAAGTGCTCACCGCGGAAGGCCTGGGTGGACCGGGCGACCTGCACCCGGTCCAGGAACAGCTGGCCGAACGCGGCGGCTCCCAGTGCGGCTACTGCACGCCCGGATTCGTATGCAGCATGGCCGCCGAATACTACCGCCCCGAACGCGCCGAACCGTCCCGGAACGCCGAACACGACGGCCAGCTGGCCGAGCACGAATGCGGACCCAACGGGTTTGACCTGCATGCCCTGTCCGGCAACCTGTGCCGCTGCACCGGCTACCGTCCGATCCGGGACGCCGCCTACGCGCTGGGGCAGCCGGAGGCCGGGGACGAACTGGCCCTGCGCCGTCAGCAGGCCGCACCGGCACCGGCCGTCACCGACCTTTATAGGGCCGACACCCCCACCGGTGAACCCGGACGCTATCGCCGGCCGGCCAGCCTGGAGCAGGCGCTGCAGATCCTGGCCGAGGAACCCGACGTGCTGCCCATTGCCGGTGGCACCGACTGGGGTGTGGAGGTCAACCTGAAGGGAGCCCGGGCCCGCTCGCTGCTGGCCATCGACCGGCTGGCCGAACTGCGCCAGATCCAGGTGCGCCAGGACCGAATCGTGATCGGCGCGGCCTGCACGCTGAGCGAACTGGAACGCGGGCTGGCCGGGCGCGTCCCGCTGCTGGGCCAGCTGTTCGGGCAGTTCGCCTCCAGGCTGATCCGCAACGGGGCCACCATCGGCGGCAACCTGGGCACCGGCTCACCCATCGGGGACACCCCGCCGGCGCTGCTGGCCCTGGAGGCCGAACTGGTGCTCAGCTCCACCGCCGGGCAGCGGATGGTGCCGCTGTCCCAGTACTTCACCGGGTACCGGCAAACGGTCAAGGCCCCCGAGGAACTGATCACCGCCATCAGCATCCCGTCGCCGCTGGCGCCGCTGACCTCCTTCCAGAAGATCGCCAAGCGCCGCTTCGACGACATCTCCAGCGTCGCCATCGGCTATGCCGTGGACGTCCAGGACGGGGTCATCACCAAGGCCCGCATCGGGCTGGGCGGGGTGGCCGCCACCCCGCTGCGCGCCACCGCCACCGAGGCCATGCTCGAAGGCCGCCCCTGGCAGCTGGAGACCCTGCACGCCGCGGCCGAGGTCATGGCTCAGGAGGGAACCCCCATGGATGATCACCGCGCCAGCTCAAACTACCGCAAGGCCATGCTCGGCTCCTCCCTGGAGCGCTTCTTTGCCCAGCAGCTTGGCCGCACCCCAGCTTCGAAGGGAGAGCACCACTCATGAGCCAGCTATCGCAGCGCCCCACCGGGGCCATTGTCGGCGAAAGCCACCCGCACGAATCCGCTCTCGCGCACGTGACCGGCACCGCCCTGTACACCGATGACCTGTACCAGCGGATGGTCGGCGTGCTGCACGCCTACCCGGTGCAGTCCACCCACGCCCACGCCCGAATCCTGAGCCTGGACCCCACCCCGGCCCTGAAGGTCCCCGGTGTGGTCAGGGTCATCACCGCCGCGGACATCCCCGGGGTGAACGACCAGGGCACGAAGCATGACGAGCCGATGATCCCACCCGAAGAAGTCATGTTCTACGGCCAGGCGGTGGCCTGGGTTCTCGGTGAAGACCTGGAGGCCGCCAAGGCCGGGGCCGCCGCCGTTGCGGTGGACTACGAGCCGCTGCCCTCGCTGATCACGTTGTCCGAGGCGATTGCCGCCGAAAGCTTCCATGGCATCCAACCGGTGATCAACAAGGGTGAACCCGGGGCCGCGCTGGCGGAGGCGGCACACGTGTTCGAGGGGGACTTTGAGTTCTCCGGGCAGGAACACTTCTACCTGGAAACCCAGAACTCGCTGGCCTACGTGGATGAGGGCGGGCAGCTGATGATCCAGTCCTCCACCCAGCACCCCACCGAAACCCAGGACATCGTCTCGCACGTGCTGGATCTGCCGGCCCACCAGATCACCGTTCAGGTGCTGCGCATGGGCGGGGCGTTCGGCGGGAAGGAAATGCAGTCCCACGGCTATGCGGCCCTGGCCGGGCTGGGGGCGCTGCTCACCGGCCGGCCGGTGCGGGTGCGCCTGGACCGCACCCTGGACATGACCATGACCGGCAAACGCCACGGCTTCTACGCCAGCTGGAAGATCGGGTTCGACCAGGACGGCCGGATCCTGGGGCTGGATGCCACTCTGACCTCCGATGGCGGGTGGAGCCTGGACATGTCCGAACCGGTGCTCACCCGCGCACTGTGCCACATCGACAACGCCTACTGGATCCCGAACATCCGGGTGCACGGGCGGGTGGCCAAATGCCACAAGACCTCCCAAACCGCGTTCCGCGGCTTCGGCGGGCCGCAGGGCATGCTCATCATGGAAGACATCCTGGGCCGGGTGGCACCGCAGCTGGGGATCCCGGCGCGTGAGCTGCGCCGGCGAAACTTCTACACCCAGGGGCAGGACACCCCCTACTACCAGCCGGTGCGCCACGCCGAGCGCATCGACGCCGTGTGGCAGCAGGTACTCGACGAGGCAGATATCGTCCGCCGGGAAAAGGAAATCGCCGAATTCAATGCCGGCACTGAGCACACCAAGCGTGCGCTGGCGCTGACCCCGGTCAAGTTCGGGATCTCCTTCAACCTCACCGCCTTCAACCAGGGCGGGGCCCTGGTGCTGGTCTACAAGGACGGTACCGTGCTGGTGAACCACGGCGGCACCGAGATGGGCCAGGGCCTGCACCAAAAGATCCTGCAGGTCGCCGCGACCAGCCTGGGGGTGCCGCTGTCCACGGTGCGCATCGCCGCGACCCGCACCGACAAGGTGCCCAACACCTCGGCCACCGCAGCCAGCTCCGGCAGCGACCTGAACGGCGGGGCGGTGAAGGACGCCTGTGAACAGATCCAGGCCCGGCTGGCGCAGGTCGCCGCCGTGCAGTTGGGCGTGCCGGCCCATGAGGTCCGCTTCCAGAGCGGGATCATCACCGGCCTGAGCACCAAGAAAACCCTGGAATGGGGCGAACTGGTGCGCACCGCCTACTTCCAGCGCATCCAGCTCTCCGCCGCCGGCTTCTACCGCACGGAGGGGCTGCACTGGGACCTGGGCGCGATGCGCGGGGAGCCATTCAAGTACTTCGCCTGCGGGGCCGCCGCCACCGAGGTGGAGGTCAGCCGCTTCGACGGCTCCTACACGGTGCGCCGCGTGGACATCGTGCACGACGTGGGGGACTCGCTCTCCCCGATGATCGACGTGGGACAGATTGAGGGCGGGTTCGTGCAGGGCCTGGGTTGGCTCACCCTGGAGGACCTGCGCTGGGACACCAGCGACCGGCCCACCCGGGGCCGGCTGGCCACCCAGGCGGCCAGCACCTACAAGATCCCCAGCTTCTCCGAAATGCCCGAGACCTTCAATGTGGCCCTGCTGGACAAGGCCCACGAGGAAGGGGCGGTCTACGGCTCCAAGGCGGTGGGTGAACCGCCGTTCATGCTCGCCTTCTCCGTGCGGGAGGCGCTGCGCCAGGCGGTCGCGGCCTTCGCCGCTGCCGGAACCGGGGTGCAGCTGGCCTCCCCGGCCACCCCGGAAGCCGTCTACTGGGCCATTGACGCGGTCCGCCAGCGCGCCGCATCCCCGGCGGTGAGCCTGACGCCATGACCTGGATGCAGGATCTGTCCCGGCTGCGTGAGCAGCGCACCCCGGCCGTGCTGGTGACCGTCGCAGCCGTGCGCGGTCACGCCCCGCGCGAGGCCGGGGCCAAGATGGTGGTCACCGCCGAGGCGATCTTCCAGACCATCGGCGGCGGCAACCTGGAGATGAGCATGATCACCCGGGCCCGGCAGCTGCTGGCGGAGGGAGGCAGCGAACCGCAGATATTCACGCTGCGGCTAAACGACAAGGCCCCGGCCACCTACGGCCGGCAGTGCTGTGGAGGAGAGGTGACCATCTTGCTTGAACCCCAGGCGGTGCCCACTGCGGTGGCGATCTTCGGGGTCGGGAACGTGGGCATGGAACTGGCCCGCATCCTGGCCCGCCACGACATGGAACTGTACCTGAGCGACTCCCGGCCCGAACAGCTGGAGCAGTTGGCGGCCCTGGAACCCCCGGTGGCCCGCCTCCACGCCCAGCCGGCGCTGCTGGGGGAGGAGGTCCTGACCCGTTTGCCGGCCGGAACCCATGTTTTGATCATGACCCACGACCACGCCGAGGACTTCCACCTGTGCGATGCGGCCCTGCGCCGCACGGACCTCGGCTCGGTGGGGCTGATCGGCTCCAATGCCAAATGGCAGCGATTCCGCAAAAACCTTGCGGCCAGCGGCCATGAAGAGCACGACATCCAAAGAATCGACTGCCCCATCGGGCTGCCGCAGGTGGCCGGGAAAACCCCGGCCACCATCGCGGTCAGTGTCGCCGCCGACCTGCTGGCCCGGCTCAGCCGGGCGGCAGCACCGACCAACGCCACAGAACCAACGTCCCACACGGACAGCCACCCAAGGGCCGAACAACCAGCGGCCTGCTGATAACCCAATAACCCGTCTTCAACGCCCGGCCTTGAGGAGCCGTGCGCTCTTTGGCGATGCCAAAAACACCGGCAACACCCCTTCTACCGTCTTCACCATTAACCGTCATCACCAACCACACCACCATCACTAGGAGGTCATAGTGGGTGCACTACAAGGCAAGGACATCAAGGGCAGACGCCCGGAAGATGAGAAGCTGCCGCTGGGCCGCAGCTTCGCCTATGGTCTGCAGCATGTGCTGACCATGTACGGCGGGATCATCGCCCCGCCGCTGATCGTTGGCGGGGCCGCCGGCCTGAGCAGCGCCGAAATCGGTGTGCTGGTGGCCAGCTGCCTGTTCATCGGCGGGCTGGCCACCATCCTGCAGACCATTGGCATCCCGTTCTTCGGGGCCCAGCTGCCTCTGGTGCAGGGGGTCTCCTTCGCCTCGGTCGCCACCCTGGTGGCCATCGTCAACGGCGGTGGGGGCATGCCTGCGGTCTTCGGCGCGGTGTTGGTCGCCTCGCTCATCGGGTTCATCATCGCCCCGTTCTTCGCCCGGATCATCCGGTTCTTCCCGCCGGTGGTCACCGGCGTGGTGATCACCATGATCGGGCTGTCGCTGACCCCGGTGGCGGCGAACTGGGCCATGGGCGGGGACGCGAGTGCGCCGGAATACGGCAGCCTGGCCAACATCGGGCTGGCCGCGCTGACCCTGGCCATCGTCCTGCTGCTGTCCAAGATCGGTTCTCCGGGCATCTCCCGGCTCTCGATCCTGCTGGCCATCGTCATCGGCACCATCATCGCGGCACTGACCGGGATGGCGGACTTCTCCAAGGTCGGCGAGGGCGCGTTCTTCGCCTTCCCGCAGCCGCTGGCCTTCGGCTGGCCGGTGTTTGAAATCGGCGGGATCATCTCGATGACCATCGTGGTGCTGGTGACCCTGACCGAAACCACTGCCGACATCCTGGCGGTGGGTGAGATTGCCAAGACCAAGGTGAACTCAAAGCGCATCGCCGACGGGCTGCGCGCGGACATGGCCTCCTCGGTGCTGGCCCCGATCTTCAACACCTTCACCCAGACGGCGTTCGCGCAGAACGTGGGCCTGGTGGCCATCACCGGTGTCACCAGCCGGTTCGTGGTGGCCGCCGGCGGCGGCATCCTGGTGGTCCTGGGCCTGCTGCCGGTGCTGGGCCGGGTGGTGGCCGCGGTGCCGGCACCGGTGTTGGGTGGCGCAGGCATCGTCCTGTTCGGCACGGTGGCCGCCTCGGGCATCCGCACCCTGTCCAGCGTGAAGTATGACGGGCTGAACCTGGTGGTGGTGGCCGCCTCCATCGCGTTTGGCTGCCTGCCCATCGTCAGTCCCGGCATCTACCAGAACTTCCCGGAATGGTTCGCCACCATCTTCGACTCGGGGATCTCCTCGGCCGCACTGATGGCCGTGCTGCTGAACCTGTTGTTCAATGAGATGAAATTCGGGACCCCGGCCAAGGACGCCTCCGTGTTTGCCGCCGCCCCACCGCGCATGGTGCGGGAGGAAGAAGTGTGCGGCCTGCTGGACGGGGACTACTTCGCCTCCGGGAAGCTGGTCGACAAGGACGGGTACGAGGTACCGGTGGTCACCGAGGAGGAACTCCAGCAAATCCAGACCGGGGCGCTGCCGTTGCCGGAGCCGCGCAGGTTCCAGGCCGAGGTCGAGGAACGGTAAGCGGCGCGGGTCCGGCCCGTGAGAACGCCGAGACCCGGACCAAACCCGTGG
>NZ_JAVGCZ010000068.1:0-14919 GCF_052928425.1 Glutamicibacter sp. BSL13 | reverse complement strand
ACTGCAGCAGGTGCTGGACACCATGCTCGGACGCATCCGCAACCTGTTCGAGGCCTCCGAGGAGGCCCAGCCCCTGTTCATCACCGGGCGGGTGAAATCGGTGCCCTCCTTCCGCGCCAAGGCCTCCCGCCAGCTGCAGGAGGACGCCGAGAGCGACCCGGTGCTGGAGTTCCCCAACCCGCTGCGCGAAATCCACGACATGGTCGGAATCCGCATCATCGTGAAACTGCCCCACGAAATCCAGCAGGTCGCGAACATGATCAAGGCCCAGCGCGCCGCCTTTGACTGCCGCAGCGACCGGGAGAAGGACATCGGCTCGGTGGAGTCCGGCACCTACGGATACTCCTCCCGCCACCTGCTGCTCAAGACCCGCAACGAACCCAGCGTCCGCCGCTTCCAGGAGCAGCTGGGCAAGCCGGTGGTCCCCAGCGGCAACTTCACTTTTGAGGTGCAGATCCGCACCATCCTGCAGCACGCCTGGAGCGAGGTGGAACACGACATCCGCTTCAAGAACTCCGGCCAGGGGGTGTGGAGCCCGCAGCTGGACCGCCAGTTCACCGCCACCGCCGCCATGCTGGAAACCGTGGAGAACTACTTCACCGACATCGACGAGCTGTACAACACGCTCAACGCCTACCAGGACCGGGACGGGCTGGGCGGCCAGGAGCTGAACAGCGACCGGATCGGGCAGATCTGGCAGACCCTGCTGCCGCACGTGGACCGCAAGCGAGATGACGACTGGTCCTGGGCGGCCGAGCTGCTCGGGGCGCACGGCATCACCCAGACCTGGCAGCTGGCCGAGCTGCTGGACCCGAACGTGGTCACCGAGGTGCGTTCGGCCCTGGACCACCGCTACTCGCCGGGCCCGGACCGGTTGCTGGATGACATGCTGCTGTGGCGCTTCGGTGCGGCGCACATCGACAAGACCAGCGGCAACGACGAACGCCGCGAATCCTCGCTGCGCCGGCGCCTGGTGCAGATGAACGACTACCGCAACCAGCGCAGCTAGGCCCAACACCCACCCTGGAAGCACCCGCCCTCAAACCTTCGGGGCGGGTGTTAGCTTATGCACTTTGGCACCACCGGCGGGCCCGAACCCCGGTAGACTGGATAAGTTGCCCGAAATCTGCTCGCCGGGCAACAGAACCAGACAACCTTCGAAAGGGGTTCACCAGATGATTTCCGTGGCCAACCTTGAGCTGCGCGTCGGCGCCAGGCTGCTGATGGACGAGGTGAACTTCCGCATCGACAAGGGCGACAAGATCGGTCTGGTAGGCCGCAACGGCGCCGGGAAGACCACCATGACCAAGGTGCTGGCCGGTGAATCCCAGCCCACCGCCGGGGAAGTGAGCTCCCGCGGCTCCATCGGCTACCTGCCCCAGGACCCGCGCACCCCGGACATGGAGCAGCTGGCCCGCGACCGCATCCTCTCGGCCCGCGGCCTGGACAAGATCATCAACAAGCTGGCCCGCACCCGCGCCGAAATGGCCAGCGAGGATCCGAACATCGCCGCGAAGGCGATGCGCCGCTACGACCGGCTGGACGCCGAGTTCATTGCCGGGGGCGGGTACGCGGCCGAATCCGAGGCCGCGGCGATCTGTTCGAACCTGGATTTGCCCGACCGCATCCTGGACCAGCCGCTGCGCACCCTCTCCGGCGGCCAGCGCCGCCGTGTCGAGCTGGCCCGCATCCTGTACTCGGATGCCGAAACCCTGCTGCTGGACGAGCCGACCAACCACCTGGACGCCGACTCGATCAGCTGGCTGCGCGACTTTTTGAAGAACTACTCCGGCGGCGTGCTGATGATCTCCCACGACACCGGGCTGCTGGAAGCCACCGTGAACAAGGTGCTCTACCTGGACGCGAACCGCGGCACCGTAGACGTGTACAACATGGGCTGGAAGCGCTACCTGGTGCAGCGCGAAACCGATGAGCACACCCGCCGCCGGGAACGGGCCAACGTGGAAAAGAAGGCCAGCGCGCTGCTGGCCCAGGCCAACAAGATGAAGGCCCGCGCCTCGGGCGCCTCCGCCGCCCAGTCCATGCTCAAGCGCGTGGACCGCATGCTTTCGGGGCTGGAGGAGGAGCGCGCCGCCGACAAGGTCGCCGCCCTGCGCTTCCCGGACCCGGCCCCGTGCGGCAAGACCCCGCTGATGGCCGAGGGCCTGTCCAAGTCCTACGGCTCCCTGGAAATCTTCACCGACGTGTCCCTGGCCATCGACCGCGGCTCCAAGGTCGTGATCCTGGGGCTGAACGGTGCCGGCAAGACCACCCTGCTGCGCATGCTTGCCGGGGTCTCCGAACCGGACACCGGCGAAATCCAGCCCGGCCACGGCCTGAAGATCGGCTACTTCGCGCAGGAACACGACACCCTGGATCCGGAGAAGACGGTGCTGGAGAACATGCGCCGCACCGCGCCGAGCGAACTGGGGGACGCGGACGTGCGTTCAATCCTCGGTTCCTTCCTGTTCGTCGGCGATGACGTGCACAAGCCGGCCGGGGTGCTCTCCGGTGGTGAGAAGACCCGCCTGGCCCTGGCCACCATCGTGGCCTCCAGCGCGAACGTGCTGCTGCTCGATGAGCCAACGAACAACCTGGACCCGGCCTCGCGCGCCGAGGTGCTCGGCGCGCTGTCGAACTTCTCCGGCGCGGTGGTCATGGTCTCCCACGACGAGGGGGCGGTGGCGGCCCTGAACCCCGAGCGCGTGGTCATCCTGCCCGATGGGGATGAGGACCTGTACAGCGAGGACTACCTGGAACTGGTCTCGCTGACCTAGGCGCCAGCACAGTCAGGTTGTTCCCGGCCATCCGGGTATGCGAAAACCGCCCGATCCACCGGTGTGGGTCGGGCGGTTTTCTGCCTGCCCGCCGGGTCGGCGGCGGGGGAAAGTTTGGTGTCGGGACCGGCGCTGCTCAGTTTATCGTGGGTTACCGGCCGCAGATATCCGGGGCTCCTCACATCAGATAAACGGAGCGCCGTAGGCCTTGAGAGCCACCTGTGAGATCTGGACGATCCCGACACCTTCAGCATACGAGAGATCCGGGAAAAGTCCATAGCAACCGGGATCTTGCATTGCCCCTAGGGTTGGGCGAACCCCTACGAACGCCGCCGGTCCGTTCGTGATATCCACGAACGGACCGGCGGCGTTTGGTCGGCAGGGGCGGATCTAGCCGCGCTGCCCCGCGTCCTGGTTGTGGGCCGGGTCCTGGCCCTGGTCCAGCATCGCGTCCTCCACCGCCTCATCGGTCAGCGAACCGTCACGGCGGTACTTCTTGGTCTGCTTGGCGCGGATCTTGCGCACCTTGTGGATCGGCTCATCAAAGCCAGCGGCGCGGGCCTCGGCCAGTTCCTCGGCGTCCTCCCGGTTCAGCTTCTTCTGCTGGCGGGCGGCGTACCAGAAGCCGACGAACGCCAGCACGCCGAAGGCGAACCACTGGTAGGAGTAGGACAGGTGCGGGCCCTCATCGGTGTCCGGCGGATCCAGCTGCATGGGAGCGGTGGCCGGGGCTGGGTCCTCGGTGTACATGATCCCGTAGGCGCCCTCGGCGATCGGGTAGCCCAGCTGCTGGGCGTAGTTCGGCAGGTTCACGGTGGCCAGCTGGCCCTCGGGGGCCGTGCGGTCCAGGGTCGGCTCGCCGGGCTTCAGGCGCACTTGGACCGAGACGGTGCCGGTTGGGGGAGCGGGCACTTCATCGGGCCACCCGCCGCGCTCATCGCCAATGGGCAGGAACCCGCGGTCCACGATCACGGTCTTGCCCTGCGTGGTACGGAAGGGGACCAGCACCTCGTAGCCCGGGCGTCCGGACTTGATGCGATTGCGCACAATCCGGGTGTCATCGCTCAGGTACCGGCCCTGCAGGGCCACGGTGGTCCACTTCTTGTCCTCGGGCAGCTGATCGAACAGCGCCATGGCCTTCTTGGAGCCGCTTGCCGGGGCGAAGTAGTTCTCGTTCACGTGGGAGATCTCGGTGAGCACCTCGGCGCGGCGGTCCATCTGCCAGCGCCCCAGGAACACGCAGGCGGTCGCGAACACGCACACCAGCAGCAACCAGCCGATCCAGCGGGTACTGGCCAAAAAACGATACATGGGGTGCGATCTACTCCTTCGCCGGATCCACCGGCTGGGTTTCCTTGTACAAGAGCCGCTGGCGCAGGTAGTCCTCCAGCCAGTCGCGGTGCTGAAGGCAGGCCAGCCAGACCTTGCGGCGTTCGGGGGTATGGATCTTGGGGTTGTTCCACAGGATCTTGAATTCGGCCGGCTGCCGGCAGCCCTTGCGGCTGCAGATCAGTTCCCGTGGTCCTTCAGGTCCACCGCCAAGCGAGGACAGCAGATCCATCTAGTTCCCTTCCCGTTGCTCGTTTTCTGGTTTTCCCGCGACGCCCTCATCTGGCTCCTCTGAGTCATCGGCCGCGTCCGCCCAGGTGCCCTCGATGGTTTCCCCCGCGGCGCTGGGCTCCGGCGGTTCGGGCTGTGCCTGTTCCTCATCCGGCTGCTGCCAAACCCCGGCGGGAAGCTGGCTGGGGTCCCGGGCGGTGAAGAACTCGGCCGGCGGTTCGCGCTTGGTCACGTCCGCGCCCCGGTTGGCGATCACCACCGCAATATAGGGAAGCACCACCGCCCCCACCAGCAGGATCCACTGCAGCGGACCGTGGGTGAAGAACGCGGCAATAAAGCACAGCACGCGGATGGTCATGGAGATCGTGTACTTGCGCACGCGCGAATTATGGTCCACGGTGTGCGACTCGTGGGCCTCGGTAATCCGGTGAACAGGCACCGCATTGTTGGGGCGATGCGGGTGGGTGTGCGTCATGACCTCAGGTTTAGCTTCCTGCAGAATATTCCGTAGCCATTGTCTCACCGAAACGGGGCTTAAGCGTAATTTCTACCCTGCGTCGAACTAAGAATACCCACTGGTAGGCAATAGGATGACAGGTGAGAGAATTTTCGTCGCCACGTGCGCGCCGCCAACCCCCCCACCGCAGCCCGGTGGAGTGCCGTGCGCCGTCGAGCCAAGGAATTGGAGAGAAGATTGAGCACTGAGACCCCGACCGGGCGCAGCGTCCTGGTCACCGGTGGAAACCGTGGCATCGGCCTGCAGATCGCCCGCGCCTTTGAGGCCAACGGCGACAAGGTGGCCATCACCTACCGCAGCGGCCAGGTGCCCGAGGGCCTGCTGGGCGTGAAGGCCGACGTGACCGACGCCGCGTCCATCGACGCCGCGTTCACCGAGGTGGAGGCCGCCCACGGCCCGGTTCAGGTGCTGATCGCCAACGCCGGGGTCACCAAGGACACCCTGCTGCTGCGCATGGGCGAGGAGGAATTCACCTCGGTCATCGACACCAACCTCACCGGTGCCTTCCGGGTCATCAAGCGCGCCTCCAAGGGCATGCTGCGCAAGAAGTACGGCCGCATCGTGCTGATCTCCTCCGTGGTGGGCCTCTACGGCTCCCCGGGCCAGATCAACTACGCCGCCTCCAAGGCCGGGCTGGTGGGTGTCGCCCGCTCGCTGACCCGCGAACTGGGATCGCGCAACATCACCGCGAACGTGGTCGCCCCCGGGTTCATCAACACCGACATGACCGCCGCGCTGCCCGAGGCCACCCAGAAGGACTACCTCTCCTCCATCCCGGCCGGACGCTTCGCCGAGGCCGAGGAAGTGGCCAAGGTGGTGCGCTGGGTCGCCAGCGATGAGGCGTCCTACATTTCCGGGGCAGTCATCCCGGTCGACGGCGGTCTGGGCATGGGCCACTAGCCACCACCCCAGAAGAACTTGGCGGCCGGCGCCCTGCCGGCGGCCGCCACCCACAGATTCAGCAACATCAAGGAGTAAAGACTTTGAGCGACTACAAGGGCGCAATCGTCACCGGTTCCTCGCGCGGCATCGGATCGGTCACCGCACAGATCCTGGCCGAGAAGGGGATCGGCGTGGTGGTCAACTACCGTTCCAAGGCCCCGCGGGCGAACAAGATCGTGGCCGGCATCCAGGAAAAGGGCGGCCGCGCGGTCGCCGTCGGCGCGGACCTGACCACCGTGGAGGGTCCGGCCGCGCTGGTGGACGCCGCGGTGGAGAACTTCGGCTCGCTGGACGTGCTGGTGCTCAACGCCTCGGGCGGCATGGAAACAAACATGGGGGAGAACTACGCGCTGCGCCTGAACCGCGACGCGCAGGTGGCCATGCTCACCGCCGCCCTGCCCAAGATGTCCGCCGGCGCCCGCGTCGTGTTCGTCACCAGCCACCAGGCGCACTTTATCCACGAGGTCTCCACCATGGACGCCTACGACGCGGTGGCCAAGTCCAAGCGCGCCGGTGAGGATGCGCTGCGCGAGATGATCCCGCAGCTGAGCGAGAAGGGCATCAGCCTGGTGGTGGTTTCCGGGGACATGATCGAGGGCACCATCACCGCCACCCTGCTCAACCGCATGGAGCCCGGCGCCATCGACGCGCGCCGCGAGGCGGCCGGCAAGCTGTACTCCGTGGAGGAGTTCGGCGCGGAGGTGGCCAAGATGGTCTTCGCCGACGTGGAAACCGGGCACACCGAACTGGTCGGCGGCGCCGGGGACTTCTTGAAGGCCTCGGGCCAGTAGGCGCCGTCCAACGCGTTCACCCCGGTCCCGCCAGCTGGCGGGGCCGGGGTGAACACTTTAACCGGCAGGTCCAATCCCGGTCCGGAGATTAACGGCCGCGGGCCCGGAAGGAAGCGTGAAGGCTTCCTTCCGGGCCCGCGGTGCGCCGGCAGGTGGTTACGGCTTCTTGCCGCACACCACCTTGTGCCAGGGCGCGTAGGTCCAGCTGGTCACATCCGGCGGCAGGGTCTTCGAGCCGTCAATGCTGGTGCGGTTGCGGGTGATCGAGATGCTGAAGCCCTTCTTGCCCCCGCTTTCGGAGACGCACTTTTCCGCATCGTTGTACTTGGTCTCCGGGTTGGTGAAGCTGTGCTTGCCCGAGCTGGACTCGCTCACCTTCCAGTATTTGGTGCTCCACAGCCGGGTGTGCACCGCGTCGGGGGAGACCCAGGCCTCGATCATCACGCCGTAGGGGGTGTTGTTCTTCCACTTCATGTCCACCTGGCCCTCCCACAGGGTGGCCTCGCGGCCGGCCGGGTAGCGTTCAAACCAGCGCGAGTGCGGCTTGTGGGTGATGTCGTCGTAGCCGGCCAGGAAGCCGACGTTGTACATCTGGGTGGAGATCTGCGACAGCCCGCCGCCCACCGCCTCGGTGGAGAAGCCGTTTTCCACCACGCCGGAGCTGTAGTAGCCGTTGGCCACGGTGATCGGGCCCAGCGCCTCCAGCAGCGAGAAGGTCTCACCGGGCTTGACTACCACGCCGGTCAGCCGCTTCGCGCCGGCCTTCAGGTTCTTGGTGCGCACCGTGTCGCTGGCCGGGTACGGGGTGGAGAATTCAACGATCTCCTCCTTGATGCCCAGCTTCTTGGCATCCTCCGTGGTGAAGTCCGCCTCCTTGGTTTCCATCCGCACCTCGGCGGTGCGCGAATCCCCGGTCCCGGCGGCGAGCACCTTGGCGCCCAGGTCCTTGGTTTCCAGGGCCATGCCCGGCGTGGATTCGATGATCTTCGGCTTGCCGCCGGAGAAGACAACCTTCGCGTCCTTCGCGGTGCTGCTCAGCTCCGAGTTCTTCGTCGCGGCCTTGTACAGCGCCTGGTCATCAAGCACCAGCTGCGGCTGCTGCTCGTCGTTGACCGAGTACTTCGCGGCGGAGGCGATCGAGGCGGGGGAGAGCTCGACCTGCTTCTCCCCGTTGCTCAGCGTCACCGGGGCGGAGAGCAGCTTGGCCACGGTCTCATCGTGGAAGGCCTGCAGCTGCTCACCCGAGACGGCCGGTTCGGTGACCTCGGCCGAAAGCGGGATCTTTTCCCCGTCCAGCTTCCACTCATCCTGCACGGTGTGCGCCGAATCCTCCACGTCCAGCTGCACGCCGCTGACCGGGGAGACGACCTTCGCCTTGGCGCCCTCGAACTCGATGGTGCCCTCGGCAACCTCGGCATTCGCCTTCTTGGCCAGCTGCTCCAGCTCACCGGTCAGCTTCGCCTCATCGACGGTGGTCACCGGTTCGGCCTGGTAGGAGCCGGTCAGCCGCTGCCAGAGCTTGCCCGGGTTCAGCTCGTATCCGGTCAGCTGCTTCACGGTGTCGTCCACGTCCAGCCCGAGCCCGGCCGCGGCCGGGTCCAGCTGGTAGTCCTTGGCGTTCACGGTGACGTCGATGGGCTCCTCGGCCCGCGGGGCCAGCTGCTCCTGCAGGGTGGCCCGGGCTTCGTCCTGGCTCAGGGAGCCGATCGCGATCCCGGAGACCGTGGTGTTGGCCGGGATCTGCGAGCTGATCCACGCGGCCCCGCCGAAGTAGGCTCCGGCCACGGCCAACACCGCGCACCCGCTGATGATCCATGGCTTGGCGCTGGATTTGCGCTGCTCGGCTGAATCGCCGGAATCCGGTTCGCTCATCTGCACTGGTCTTAGACTCTTTCGCACGACATTGGGTCAGGCGCCGCCGCCCGGGCGGCCTCCCGCCGTCGGGGAGGGTGCCGGTGCGCGCCACCAGAAATCCTATCGGTTAGACCAACACGAAGACGCGCTAAGGCCCGCTTGCCAGCGAATCGTTATCTAGTTGTTGGATTTGGGTGAAGATGCGCTTAACATTCCCCCGGTTGGCCTTGAGCTACTCGGCGGCGGCCGGGTTATCCAGGGCCGGGTGGTCGAACACCGAGCCCTCTTCCACCGCACTGCCCAGCACCAGGTCCGCGATGACCTCCAGGTCCGGGAAGTCCAGCTTCACCGCCGCGTGCTCGCGCAGCGCCGGCTTGGCGTTGAACGCCACCCCGAGCCCGGCCGCGCCCAGCAGGTCCAGGTCGTTGGCCCCATCCCCGGCGGCGATGGTGGCCGTGAGCGGGATCTGGTTGCGTTCGGCCCATTCGCGCAGCATCGCCTCCTTGGTGGAGCGGTCCACGATCTGCCCGTGCACCGTGCCATCCAGCACCCCGTCGACGATGCCCAGCGTGTTGGCCAGCGCGTAGTCCAGGTTCAAGTCCTTGGCCAGTGGATCCAGGATCTGCTGGAACCCTCCCGAGACCACCCCGACCAGGTGCCCGGCCGCGTGGAAGCGCTCGATCAGGTGCCGCGCCCCGCGCGAGTACTCGATGCGCGCCCCGACCTCCTCCAGCACGCTTTCGGGCAGGCCCTTCAGGGTCGCCACGCGCTGGATGAGGGAGGCGGAGAAATCCAGTTCGCCGCGCATCGCCGCCTCGGTGACGGCGGCCACCTCCGCCTCCCGTCCGGCGTGGGCGGCCAGCAGCTCGATGACCTCCTGGCGGATCAGGGTGGAATCCACGTCCATCACCAGCAGCAGGCGTTCGGCCTGGACCAGCTGATCCGGCGCGACGGCCAGGCACGCGTCCTGCGCTTGCAGGGCGCCGGTGGCCAGGTATCCGGCGAAGAACCGCTCCACCTTCTGCCGGAAGCCGGCCGCATCCTGCTCCACGTGGGTGCGCACGATCAAACGCTGGTTGTTGGAGAACACCGGCAGCTCTTCCGGCGGGGCGCTGAGCAGCCCGGCGGCGCCGGCGGCGGCAAGCAGCGCCTCAAAACGCTGGCGGGGCAGGGCGGGACGGGAAATCAGGGCAAAGGTTGCAGGCATGGCACCATTTTCGGCCCCGCAACGCCCCGGTGCCAAAAATGACGGGACGTATTGCGCGGCACCAGGCCCATGATTTAGGCAAAACGCACGGAAAAGTTTAGGGTTTTATCCATGAGCCAAGTCCTATCTTTCAACGATGTCAGCGTGGTGCGCGGACGCAAGGAACTGCTGTCGGGCATCAACTGGAAAGTTTCCGAAAGCCAGCGCTGGGTCGTATTGGGACCCAACGGCGCAGGCAAGTCCACGCTGATGAACCTCGCCGCGGCGCGCATGCACCCCACCCGCGGCAGCGTGGGGATCCTGGATGAAACCCTGGGGCGGGTGGACGTGTTCGAGCTGCGCCCGCGCATCGGGCTAAGCTCCACCCTGATCGCCAACCAGATCCCGGCCCACGAGACCGCGTTGAACGTCGTGCTCACCGCCGCCTACGGCTACACCGGGCGCTGGCGGGAGCGGTACGAGAAGATGGATGAGCGCCGCGCCTTCGCCCTGCTGCACGAGTGGGGGATGAGCACGTTCATGAACCAGCCCTTCGGCAAGCTCTCCGAGGGGGAGCGCAAGCGGGTGCTGATCGCCCGGGCGCTGATGACCGACCCGGAGCTGCTGATCCTGGATGAACCCTCGGCCGGGCTGGACGTGGCCGGGCGCGAGGACCTGGTGTATCGGATGAGCCAGCTGGCCGCCGACGAGGAGGCCCCCACCCTGGTGCTGGTCACCCACCACCTGGAGGAAATCCCGCCGGGCTTCACCCATGCGCTGCTGATGAACTCGGGCAAGATCGTCGCCGCCGGCACCATGGCCGAGACGATGACCGAGGAAAAGCTCTCGGCCGCCTACGGGATGGAGCTGGCCGTACGGGTGGAGGGCGGACGCTACAGCGCGTTCGCCCGCCGCTAGGATCCGCGCGGGGGCTGATGTTGCTCGATTTCTGGCAGGAGATCCTTGTCTTTTTGGGCGGGCTGTGGGCCGGGACCATCAACACGGTGGTCGGCTCCGGCACCCTGGTGACCTTCCCGATCCTGGTCGCCCTGGGCGTCGCCCCCGTCAACGCGGTGGTCTCCAACGCGATGGGCCTGGTCGCCGGCGGGTTCTCCGGGGCCTGGGGGTACCGCCGGGAGGCGGCCACCGTCAAGCGCACGCTGCTGAAGCTGGTGCCGCTGTCCATCATCGGCGGGCTGATCGGCTCCCTGCTGCTGCTGAACCTGCCCGAATCGGTGTTCGGGGTCGTCGCCCCGGTGCTGCTGGCCGCGGCCCTGGTGCTGGTGATCTTCCAGCCGAAGCTGGCCGCCTGGGCCAAGACCCGCCAGGCCGCCCGCGGCGGCACCGACCCGGACGCCGCCGACCAGGCGCGCATCCCGGCGATCCTTTACGTGCTGGTGTTCCTGATCGGCGTGTACGGCGGGTACTTTACCGCCGCGCAGGGGGTACTGCTGATGGCCGTGTTCGGCGTGTTCCTGCAGGCCTCGCTGCAGCAGTCCAACGCCATCAAGGTGATCCTCTCCCTGCTGGTGAACATCATCGCCGCCTGCATGTACCTGATCATCGCCCCCGAACGCATCCAGTGGATCGTGGTGCTGCTGATCGCCGTCGGCTCGCTGATCGGCGGGTTCATCGGCGCGAAGATCGGACGCAAGCTCTCCCCGCTGTGGCTGCGCGCGGTGATCGTGGTGCTGGGGCTCATCGCCCTGGCCAACATGCTGCTCAAGCTGGTCAACGGTGGCTGAGCCGCACTACGCCCACCGGGTGATCGAGATCCGCGACCTGCACGGGGACCGGCGCCTGGATGACTACCTGAAGCTGAGCGAGGCGAACCTGCGGATGCGCAGCGACATCGCCAACGGGATCTACATCGCTGAAAGCACCATGGTGGTCCAGCGCGCGATCTCGGTGGGGCATGTGCCGCGCAGCTTCCTGCTGGCCCGCAAATACCTGCCCCAGCTGGAGGCCGAGTTCGCCCGCTACCCCGACGCCCCGATCTTTGTGGGCGAGGACGCCGAACTGGAGGCGCTGACCGGCTTCCACCTGCACCGCGGCGCCCTGGCCGCCATGCAGCGCCCGGCCCCGCTGGAGCTGGATGCGGTGCTGGAAAAGTCCTCGCGGATCGCGATCCTGGAGGACATCGCCGATCACTCCAACCTCGGCGCCATGCTGCGTTCGGCGGCCGGGCTCGGCGTGGATGCGGTGCTGCTGACCCCAAACTGCGTGGACCCGCTCTACCGGCGCAGCGTGCGCGTGTCCATGGGCACGGCGCTGACCATCGACTGGGTGCGCCTGGGCACCTGGCCGGCCGACCTGGAGCGGGTGCGTGAGCACGGCTACCGGATCCTGGCGATGGAGTTGACCGAGGACGCGACCCCGCTGGATGAGCTGGTGCCGCAGCCGGGGGAGAAGATCGCGATGATCCTGGGCAACGAGGGCCGCGGGGTGCGTCCCGAAACCCTGCAGGCGGTGGACCAGAGCGTGATCATCCCGATGGCCCGGCAGGTCGCCTCCCTGAATGTGGCCGCCGCCAGCGCCGTCGCGTTCTGGCAATTGTGCCGCGGACCACGCTAGGTGGTTCGCCGAACACGCTCCCGGTGCGATAGGATGGACTGTCTGTGTGCGCACGCGTGCGTGGACACCATTTTTCCGAGTACGTTGCCGCTGGCAAAATCCAGGGGCAGATAACCAAAGGGTATAAAAGCATGAAGGCTGACATCCATCCGAAGTACAACTACGTTGTGTTCAACGACCTCGCATCGGGCGAGAAGTTCCTGACCCGTTCGACCGTTGGCAGCTCCAAGACCATCACCTGGGAGGACGGCAACGAGTACCCGGTCATCGACGTCGAAATCTCGGCCGCTTCGCACCCGTTCTACACCGGCAAGCAGCGCATCATGGACACCGCTGGCCGCGTCGAGCGCTTCAACGCCCGCTTCAAGGGCTTCGGCGGCAAGAAGTAGGCTGCAACGCCCACACCGCTTCAACCACGGCGGGCAGCCCCGGTTTATTACCGGGACTGCCCGCCGCGGCATTTAACGCCCCCCGGGCTTCCCGCATCCGGCCCGGTGTGCCGAACCAGTCGCCGACGGCCACGGAAGAGGGCCCGGCGCAGCGGATAGGATGAAGTCATGACGCAACAAGGGCACGAAACGCAGCACGCAGATTCCACCGAAGCGCTCCAGTACCAGCATCACGGCGAGTACAAGGTCGTGGGCGGCAAGCTGGTCATCGCCGACCTGGACAGCGCCGACGGGGTCATCACCGCCTCCAACATCAACGGGGACTTCTTCCTGGAGCCCGACGAGGCGCTGGAGGACCTGAACCGGGCGCTGATCGGGCTGCCCACCGACGCCACGCACTCCACCATCCGCGAGGCCGTGGTCAGCGGCCTGCGCGAGGGCGCCGAAATGATCGGCTTCGACGCCGAGGCCGTGGCCCGCGTGGTGCGCCGCGCCCTGGGCCACGCCACCACCTGGGCGGACCACGACTGGCAGGTCATCGCCCCCACCACCATCCCGATCACCGAGCAGGTCGCCCTGGATGAGGTGCTCGCCCGCCAGGTCGCCGCCGGCACCCGCCCGCCGACCCTGCGCTTCTGGGACTGGAACGAGGCCGCGGTGGTCCTCGGCTCCTTCCAGTCCCTGTCCAACGAGGTCGACGCGCAGGCCGCCGCCCACCACGGGGTGAAGGTGGTGCGCCGCATCTCCGGCGGCGGGGCGATGTTCATGGAGGCTGGCAACTGCATCACCTACTCGCTCTACGCCCCCGAATCCCTGGTCGACGGGATGAGCTTCGCCGATTCCTACCCGTACCTGGACCAGTGGGTCATGGACGCGCTGCAGAAGCTGGGCGTGCAGGCCTACTACAAGCCGCTAAATGACATCGCCACCGACCAGGGCAAGATCGGCGGCGCCGCGCAGAAGCGCCTGGCCCGCGGCGGCATGCTGCACCACGTGACCATGAGCTACGACATCGACGCGCAGAAGATGGTCGAGGTGCTGCGCATCGGCCGGGAGAAGATCTCCGACAAGGGCATCACCAGCGCCGTCAAGCGCGTGGACCCGCTCAAGAGTCAAACCCAGCTGGCCCGCGATGAGGTCATCCGCACCATGATGGAGACCTTCACCGGCCACTACCAGGCCACCGAGGCCGCCTTGGATGAGGACAGCCGCCAGGCCGCACGCGAGCTGGCCGCCGCGAAGTTCGCCACCGACGCCTGGACCGCCCGGGTGCCCTAATGCCCACGACCCAGCCCACCGGTCCGGACGAAACCAACCTGCTGCTGCACGGCAGCGGGGTGGTCCGCCGTCTCGGGCTGGGGGAGCGGCCACCCTACCTTGAGGTGGATGCCGGCGCATCGGGCTACCGGGTGGTTCCGGGTACCCAGGAGCTCTTTGAGGCGTTGCGCCAGCTGCCGGCCAGCGCCCTGGTTGGCCGCCGTCTGGCCTTCGGCGGCTACCTGCGCCAGGATTCGACGCCGCCACAGGTCACGGCCCTGCAGCTGGGAATCACGCCGCAAATACCCACCGACAATGATCCCGCACCGGAGAAGCCATGATCAGTGACGTGGGCCGGGTGACCGGCTGCCGGGTGCAAGGGCACAACAACATCACCGAACTGCTGCTGCAGGCGCCGGTGCCCGAACCAGATGTCCATCTTGACGCGGTCCGGCACTACGCGCTGCAGTTCTTCACCGATCAGCCCGATGAGCTGGTGGAGCTGTTCGACCAGCTGCGGGGCCTGGATGTCTACTTCCACGGCCACGCCTCGTTCGTCCACGTACCTCAGGCCGGGACCGTTGTTGAAGTAGCGGTCCTGGACTGGGGCCTGACCCCGGCCAGCCTGCTCACATTCCACCAAGCTGCCGCCAGGAGCGGGCAATAAGGGCCACGAGCCCGACCTGAGCGTCGAACCGACTCGAAAATCTTTTCGAGCTTTCCCCATCTGGTTGTGGTCGGGGCCATAGTGTCGGTGGGGGTTGGGATGATGGGGTATGGGCAGAAAAGAGATCTTCGATTCCGGGGATGACGTCCACCGGTTACCGATCCTGCCCAGCGGTTTTCGGGACCACTGGGGCATCGACGGGGTGCTGCATCCCGGGATCGATTACAAGATTGCGTGCCAGCCCCTGTCTTCGGCCGTGACCGATGAGTTGCTGGCGGCCGCGCCGGGGTCCCCGGGTGAGGTGTTGGAGCGGTTGGGAACGGTGGGGCGGCTGCGTTCGATGCTCGATGCCGTTGAGGCGGTGTTGCTGGCCGAGGGGCTGGAGTTGTCGTATTTGCAGGACCG